>JAFUAD010000063.1 GCA_017460835.1 Oscillospiraceae bacterium | reverse complement strand
TGCTTGCTTGCTTGCTTGCGCAATTATACCGCATAGTCATAACCTTGTCAACCCCTTCTGCATAAAATTCACAAAGAATTTACATTTGGTAATTTCTCTGCTTATACAAGTATTATAGCATACTTTCTCCGAAATTGCAAGGGGTTTTGCAAAATATTTATTCTCCGTTTTGTGGATTGCCGAGCGATATATACAAACAGTAAAAGCCCGCCCACTTCAACAGACGAACACATCCTGCTAAAGTTGGACGGGGCTATAAAGCTATATTCTACTTCTTCTACTTTTCAACCGTTCCCTCGACTTCCACGCCGCCGCGGAACACAACTCTGATCGCCTTTTTCTCAACCACATCGATGCGCTCGACCAGTTTCGGAATGACATTGTCATCAAACTCTCTCAGCGGCATCATGTTCATGAAAAGCTCCCTTGCGGTAACCGCTTTCTTGATGCCGAGCTGAACGCTCTCTTTCTTGATCTGCAACTGCTCCAGCTCTCCCTTAAGTTCAGGCTCTCTGCCGTTCAGTTCCTTCAATTCAGCCTTGAACTGCTCAGATGCCGTGCCTGTGATGATTTCCAGAATGTCATCGCGCCGTGTGCAAATCTTTTCGATCTCATCGGAAATTTCTGTCATCTGAGCATCAGTGCTTTCTATCTCCGCCCTGCACTTTTCCATAATTCCTTTGGGGACAAGTCAGATATCACCTGATTGACAAGCGATCTGGCAAAGCTGCGACCTCTGCTGCGAGGTCGCTCTTTTTTTGGTTATCTTCATAGAACGCTATCAAATGGCGCAAAAGCGATTAAAACTTAACAAAACCTATTGCATTTTTGAGGAAAACATGGTACAATAATATAAAGTGGGAAATTGTACCCATCAATGACATTAAAGAGCGAACCAAAGTATAAAAAGTTCATATATTGCCGAGGAGGTGATCGGATGGATTATACGATCAGTTTGACAAACAAATGCAATCTGCGATGCAGTTACTGCTACGAACGTCATCTGAACACAGAGTACGGCAGCATCACCCCTCTGACCATGCATAAGATAACGGAATTTATCAACCAACGAAGTGATGCAGGAACTATATACCTCTTTGGCGGCGAACCGCTTTTATACAAGAATGAGGTCAAATATTTCTGTGAGAACCTGAAAGCAAAGCAGTTTGTGATCACCACCAACGGCACACTTCTTGATGAGCTGTTCATCAAGTGGTGCATTGACAGACGTGTTATCATCAATATGTCGCATGACGGTTCAGAATGCAATGAGCGCGGAGTGGACAGAGAGCTCCTTGACAATAACTTGAAGCTGCTGCTCAGGTATCAGCCCGAAACGCTGGTTCAGCTCGTGTATACAAAGGAAACGCTGCCAAGGCTTTATGAGAACATTATATATCTGAAAGGGCTCGGTGTTAAAAAGGTCTCCGCAGCAATGGATGCGTTTATGATTCCGGATGATCCAGACAGCTTTGGTGATCTGCTCCGTGAGCAATGGCGGAAGATATCCGGAATTCGTGATCTATACATATACGAGCTTGCGGTCAAAAAGAAGAATATCCGAAATCATAAGAAAAGCACCTGTGAAATGTGCAAAAAGAAACTGTTCATCAACTGGGACGGAAAATTCTATCCCTGCATACAGTTTCAGAACTTACCCGCATACCGCTGTGGTGACCTGTCGGTCGGCATTGAAACGGAAAAGGCAAGAAAAGCTCACCCGGATTATTCCATGATGTCAGAGCGATGTGAGGGCTGTGAAATAGCCGAGTATTGCCGTAATTCCTGTGCCTGCCGAAAAATGGCTACCACAGGAACAGTAAGGGATATTTCGGAAGCAGCCTGCATGGAAGAACAGGTTCAGATACTCACAGCACTCGAATTGCTATCAAGAGAAAAAGGAGGTCATTGATTATGAGAAAATTCACAAAAGAAATCTCTGCGCTCTTAGCTGCTGCAGCAGTGGGAACAACTGCATATGCAAGTCTGGTATCAGCAACATCTGAACCAGAAGCGCAGGTTGAGGGACTTATGGTCGCATCTGACGAAATGAACGATGATACAGCAACAGCAGGTGTGCCAATGGTATCTGATGAGCAGATCGAAACTACTACAGAAGATGAGCTGCCGCCAACAGCAGGTGAACCGATGCCTTCTGACGAGTTCATAGAGACCACAACAGAAGAAATTGTTCCTCTTGCGGGTGACATCGCAATGGCTGATGGAGATATCAATGGCGATGGCACTTTTGGCGTTTCCGATGTGGTGCTGCTCCAGAAATGGCTGCTGGCTGTTCCGGATGCTCATCTTGCCAATTGGTGGGCTGCGGACTACAATTTTGACGGCAGGCTTGATGTGTTTGACTTATGTCTGATGAAGAGAGAACTGATTCAGAGCCGCCAGACTTCTCAAAATTCTCTCAACGGCATTATTACTTTCCAGATGAGCCCTTCAAAAGAAGGTGCAGCTGAATTTCTTGCAAGGTCTGATGCTCCGAAAGGTTCGTATGAAAACGATGAACTTTACAATATAACACCGCAGGAGATCACGGATCAATTTGGATTCAGGATATTCAAGTATGATCAGAACTGTGAGAGTTATCTTGAGTACAATGGAAATGTATACACGCTTGGCACTGGCTTCGGAGGCTTGGGTACGGTATCATTTGCTGTAGCAGACTTGAATAACGATGGAGCTATTGAAATCTATTTCTCTTATTCATGGGGGTCTGGTATTCATTGTTCACAGATTGGTTACTTCGATTCCGAAAGTCTTGAGGTTTCTGATTTCGATATTTCCTGTGAGAATAAGGACATGGTTCTTTCTGTGAAGAACGGAAAGCTTGAGGCTTATGTAGCGAAGCTCGTTGGTAAGGGCTTTGTCAATATCAGTGCAGAACCGCTTGATAAGATCGGCGAAATAACTGTTGACAATGGAATGATTGTTTTTAGTTCGGTTGCGAATCAAGCTCTTGATAGAATCAAGGCTATAACCGCTGATGATATTGATGCTGTAACACTTTCCGCTTATCCCCCTGAGAAATCAGTTAAACTGACAAGAGACCAGATCGACAAGATGTTGTCGCTACTCGAAGATATCAACTTGTATGAGGAGGATGGCTTTCAGAACGAGTATGACGGACAGTGGATGAGGTTTGATATCTTACTGAATAGCGGTGAGCAGATTAGCTTTTCTCCTTTTGTTCATTTCTTTTTCGTTGGCAATACGAGATACAGTGCATCATATGAACCTTGTCAGGCGTTGAATGTTTTTGCGAATTCCATTATTGCAGAGTAAATTTATCAGGCATTAATTTCTGTAAATATCACATTTGAGAACAGGAGGTATGGTTATGAAACTTTTTACATCTAAGCTAAGTGCAGTGCTTTTGAGTGCGTGTATGGTTTTGCCTGTGCTTTCAACCAGCGCAGCTATTAGCTCCAACAACACTGCTATTGCTGCCGAAACAGCAGATCCCGCTATTAGTTTCGACAACGAGGATCAGTTCTTCGTCTATGTCGGCACTTATGGTCAAAGCACTCCGCAGTTCCGCTATATCTACCCCAATGCGGCGGGCAGCTATACTGCGGATAAGGTTCTGTGGGAAAATGCGCCTACAGATATTGCCTATGGAGATATTTACATCGCTTATGGCGATGCTCCTATGACGCAAGTATATCCTGCTGCCGATGATCCGGCCAATGCGCATGTGACTTATTATACGCTTGATGACGGCGCAGAACTGAGTAAGGCTGGCAATTGCTCTGACATTATGGAAAAGAAAGACCTGAGTGTCACAAGCAAGACCTATGACGGCTCATCGCATTGGAGCGTTCGCTATATGGATGCTGCCGGCGAGGAGTATTATTACGGTTTAAGCACATATAGTTCCAATCTTATCGTTGATCCGCTCGACTGCGAGGTCGGTGATGTGTATACATATGCGCTCTACAATGATTATATGGTTGTACCGCTTGCTAAAAAAGATTCGACTGTCAGCTATGGAATCGGGGTAAGCCAGTTACCTGATAAGACGGAGTATCACATCGGAGAAGAACTCGATCTGACTGGCTTGCGGCTGAACGGCAGTTATACCGAAGGCGATCTTGTTGCCTGCATCATGGACGAAGACTATCGAAACGTACCGATCACAGTCGATGCATCTGAGTTTGACAATACGAAAGCCGGAACATATCCTATCTACGTTAAATACGGCGATGCGAAGGATTCGTTCACGGTGGATGTGATTGACGATGAGCGTGCAAGCGGCGATGTGAACAGCGATGGAGAATTTGGCGTTTCGGATGTTGTTCTTCTCCAGAAATGGCTGCTTGCTGTTCCCGATACACATCTTGCCAACTGGAAGGCTGCGGATTTCTGCAAGGACGGGAAACTTAATGTCTTTGACCTGTGTTTGATGAAGAGAGAGCTTATCCGCACTACTGTTACAACCTATGTTGAGCCAGATCATCGTAGTACCTATGGTGCCCCTCTATATGTAGTGAAAGACGGGCTGAACCTGTATCTCGGTCCTGACGGAAGCTATGCGTCCATAGCCGCACTACCCGAAGGAACACAGCTTAATGAGTTGGGATACAATGATCATAATTATAACTGGCTGTTTACGGAGTACAATGGACAGTATGGCTGGATCAGAACATATGAAGATGATAATAAAACACGTACTGTTGAGTATCTCGCTACCACTGACAAGCCGGTCATCTACCTCTATCCTGAGCAGGAAACAGATGTCCATGTGGAGCTTGAACTGACAGAAGCCGACCTCTCCACAACCTACCCGAAGTATAATAACGGTTGGGATGTGGTTGCATATCCGGACGGCACGCTCCTGAACAAAGCAGACGGCAGTCACCATAAATACCTGTTCTGGGATGCTGTGAATTGCCGTACAAGATTTGACTTTTCTAAGGGCTTCTGTGTGGCAGGCAGCGATACAGAGAGATTCCTTAAAGAAAAACTCTCTTATATGGGCTTGACCGAGCAGGAGATGAATGAGTTTATCGTATACTGGCTGCCGAGAATGGAGCATAATGCGTATAACCTCATTTCTTTCCAAGGCGATACTTATACGAACTCTGCGAAGCTGACAATTACACCGACACCTGACAGTGAGTGCCGTATCTTCATGGCATATGTTCCGCTTGATGCCGCTGTGGAAATCGAGCCGCAGCAGCTTGAGACCTTTGAAAGGGAGGGCTTCTCTGTTGTGGAATGGGGCGGTGTTGAGATTAAATCCGGAAAAGTTGGATGATAAAAAACCGATGATATAGCATGATAATAACCGCCTATCTTGCAAGAATTACGAGGCTTTCGTAACTATGCAGAATAGGCGGCTTATTTTGTTTCCCACAGGCTTGGCATCCTCACCCCTTGGTCGGAGTTGTATATGCTCTGATGAAAGGGCGTTTTTTGCCTCGTTTTGACTTGCTTTTTCAATAGATATGCTGTATAATAAAACATAGAAAGGAGCGTGTCGAAATGCGTATCCAAACACCACTTCTTTTGGCGGCTATCTTTGCCATTATTTGCTTTTCGGGCTGTGGGAGACAGCAGAGCGTGGAATCTACTGAAGAATCGCAGCCGTATGAACCGCCAGAATATATCGTTATGGAACCTCCGCAGGAGAATTGGACGCTTCAGCAGCTGATGAGCGTAACCTATATTTGCGATCACCGCCTTTCACATCCGCAGTCAATGAATGCCCTTGGAGATGACTTTTCGCTCTCTCATTATAGCAAATTGGGGGCAAGCTGGCATCTGGTTCCCGCGCAATTATGCTATCGAGGACAGGGGCTTGCGAATGTGACCGTGGTGAAACCTCATGACGAAACAATGATATACAGTTTTGTTCTGCTGCCGTCTACCGTTGAGGTGACGGACAGAGAGCCTTTTGTGATAAATGGCATAAAAATGTATGATACGATGGAAGATGTTGAGGCGGCTCTCGGAGAAAATTACTTGTATAAGAGTGATGATTCCATTTCATATGGAGAGAAATTCGGCGGCAATGAATATTGGTTCTTTTTTGAAGAAGGCAAACTTGTCCATTTGAATCTTGACTTTTCATTCGATATTGACCTGCCGTTATATCAAAAGAACTGATATTAATCAGCTTGACTGCTAAAGGAGAATAATGAATGATCCGGAGAATCCCCAAACCAATCAAGACAGCTATTACCGTCCTGCTGTCTCTTGTCATCGTTATAGGGATCGCATATATGATTTTTTCACACACGCCTACATATTTTCGCTTGAGGTATCCTACCATTGATGACTGCATTAGCGATTATCCTACGATCACGGCAAAGGTTCCGTCCGATTTTGTATCTCGGACTAAATACGGCATTACAATAAAAGCACCCGCAGATTGTGTAAATCCAAAAGATTCTAATATTGCGCCGTTTAAGAGCGACTATTTGAGCATTCTCGTCATGTCAGAATCTGAGTCCGCTATATACGATGGCACGGATGATTTCTTTTCACAAGCTGAATACGAGCACTTCTTTCACTCAATTGGAGAGGAAATGCCGGAAACATGGTACGATGACATTGTCTTTCTGCGAAATAATCTAACCTCTGAAACTTGTCGGGGGTTACATTGGACAGATTTCAGAATTTATAGATTAATGGCCAAAAGCAAGGATGTGGTTGCGAAAGTCGAAACTCCCTATTTTTATCATGGGGACAACTTTGAGGGGCTGATATGTGTTATAAATAAGAAAAACACAAATGTGATTATCAACGATCCCGAACACCATCAACATGCCACAATTATGATATCATGTGAAGATGAAAAATTGAAACATCAGATCATAGCAGGATTGGATGTTACTAAATTTTTGATGGGTGAAACCGATTAAGAGTGGGGAATGAAGAAATGAAATGCGAAATGTCTGTTTCAAAAATATCTATACAATTTCCCCCGATACCTTGTTTTGAGCAGCTCTTTTTGAGATAATATTATCATAACTTGATTTGAGAAAGGGAATTATAAAAATGATAAACCGCAGTTTAATGTTAATGCCGGGTAGCAATATATCTTGCAATTCTCAGGAAGAGATCTGTAGACCCGTCAGAACCCTTATTGACCCATCATTAAGTAATATGGAGTACGGCATAAAACTGTCAAGATTTTTATCAGATTTGGGAATGAATCAGAAAGAGCTTGCAGCTGCTATAGGCACAAGTGAGAAGACCGTAGCACGTTATCTGAACGGCGAAAACACCAGACCGATTAAGGAAGATATAAAGGCAAGGATAAACCTTGCTCTGAATGAAGCTATGTATTATGAATGCTATGAGCATATGCCCGCAGAGGAATTCGGCGATCTGTTTGACAAACTGTGGAAGGAATTTGAATCCGAGATATCCCAAGAGGAGTTTGCTGTTAAGGCAGGACACGGCAATCAAAGCGTAGTTAGCCGGATTAGGGATGGAGATTATCCTGTTTATTCAACAAAAATACAGTATGATTATCTTTCAGTATTTTACGCTCTCTGTCAAAGAAAGGCACATTATTATTTTTGTGATAGACCTTCCAAGCTGGCAGTATTCAGCTGCCATCACGAAACCGCTGTTATGCTGCATAAACTACTGTTCGGAAGCTCCTCCGCAGATAATATGTTCAACGACAAGAAAAATAACAATGGTGAATTATCCGTAAATGTAGTGGATACGGTCATAGACTATCTTATATCTCTACCTATAGAAGCACAGAGATTGATTCTGTCATCCCCCCTTGCATTTCTGGATTCAATTGCAACTCCAAATTTCCATCATTCCAACGGCAGTTATATGAGCGCCCGTGAGTTCATTGAACAATTCAGGCAGCTTCCAAAAGATGAAAAACTCCGTTTCTATAACGATTTGCAGAAACTGACCGCAGATGAAAAGGTATTCAATTATAGTGGTGACGAAAGAGAATGGCTTTTGTTTGACATGAACACTCAATATCGCAGTATGATAAGCAGTGCAAGGAGGCGTGGAATCACCGACCCTGCAGGGATTTCTTTATATTCCCATACCGGTGATTCAGTACACGATATCAGCGTTGACAGCTTCCGTTCCAAACAGGATCAGAACATCGATACTGAGGTGCAAAGGCACTGCTTTGAAGAAGTGATCAGCTCATTTGATGACAGATGCTGGAAAAACTGTCCCGCTGAAATAATTATGGACACCATTATAGATGATATCAGCTATAGGCTGACGATGAGCCCTTTTGAGTGGCATCTGTGGATGCTATGTGCATCATACGTTTATACATTTCACTCCGACAGAGAGATAGAAAATTTGTTTCGGAAGTCCAAGACCGAACAAGGACTGTCAGTTATTACAGATTATATCATGAGCCTGCCTTTTGACGAACAAGAAAGGATCTTCCTTAACCCGATGTTTTTCTTCGATTCTATGGCACTTTGCAGTATCGGCTGCAATGCTGAATCCTCAGTAAGCTATTTCAAAGCTCCAACGTTTTTTTCGGAATATGCTGCACTATCGTATGAAGAAAAGCAGCGATTCATAGAGACAGCAACAGAATTCCGTGATATGTCAAGTGATTTTGGCGGATATCCCATAAGCTGCGATTATTACGATAATTACAAAGAAATACCGGTCTACGGTAATGTACAGTCTCAGAGAAAGGCGATAATGCAGTTCTTACTTGATTTTCCAATCTACACCTCGGATGAAGCAGCTACTTACAGAAAACTCGCGGAGCTTGTTATAGAAGATATATCATATAAGATGAGCATGAGTCAGGAGCAGTGGGATATATGGTGTCTTGTTATTGAGACGGTGTATAATATGTCATTCTGTTCTTCAAAAGCGGTTTCAGCATTAGAGATCCTACATAGAATAATAACGGCAGCCAAAAAAGGGTGAAATGGACAGAGCAGCCGTGTAAACAGCTTTCGATCCAAAAAGGGTATTCCCAAGCGGGATACCTTTTTTGCACTTTATACCCCGTTGTGAAAAAGACGAACGATACAGTAATGTACAACAGTTCTATCCTTGTCTGAAAATGTCCGATTTGAAAATATCCAAACTATTATTTCTGCAGTATAGATTTGTGCATCGATTTATGATAAACTAATATCATCGCAAGTGACAAAGCGCTATAGACCGCAGGTTTTCACAAACACTTAGTTCATTTATCAGGAGGTATAATATTATGAGTATTATCGCAATATTAGCTATGATCGGCATCTGTCTTGCAGGAAAAGCAGTGTATGATCGTTTCAATGAATAGGTCTTCACAAAGCATATGGACTATGTTGATCCAAGTGGCTGTACACATCGCATTTATGCAACTGAATATGTGGATGCCGCTCGTCTGGGCTGTGTTGAAACCTCCATTTTACTTTCAGTTCTATTATGCAAGATCACTGAATTATCCGCAATAAAATGCATAGGCTTAGGTTTTGTTGTTGGTATAGTACTTTGGGAGGTTACTTCATTTCTAAGAAGATTCATCGATCCTATTGACATTGAAAATGCAACTATAGATGAACTCAGATACCACGGCTGTGCATCTCACGAATTTTTCGCACTGGTTAACGGGATTCTTACTGCAGTTATCATATATAAGCTCGGTTTGTTCTAATAAAGAAAGGATGATAATTATGAAATTATTTGTAGAGGTCTACAAGGCAGATCTCAGCAGTATAGCTGAGGCAGAGAGGAGAAGGCTCGGCAACGAATTCATCATTACTTATGATGAAAAAGAGCAGGAAATACGGTATCAGTTGAATCCTGATAATATTCTCGTTGTTTGGTTCACACGAAATGATGAAAATACTCATCACGAAGAATTCTACCTTGTGTCCTCACATGCCACCGATGCTTACGCACCTTGTTATTGTACGACTTATTCAAGTTCAGAGGATATGGTGGGTACAGTAGGGAGAGAGCGCATAAACTATCATTCTATCCCAAAAGAGTTTTACAAGGTCATAAAAGGATACGTTCAATCTAATACAAGAGAGGCTATGTGTGTCGATGAGGTAATGAATAAGGCGATAAAGGTAAAACGGTTCAAGCCGTTTTTCCACCCGCACCCGATATGGGATATATGAACACGTTTTTATGATCAGAAAGGCAAAGGTGATAACAATGGCAGATACATATAATACGGTAAATATGCTCCCCAAGAAGATGATCGTCGAGGATTGCAAGGGCTTTAGGGATATCGACCTCATTACAGAGCAGTTCTCAAAGGCAAGGCTCTATCTTGTGGGCGAGATAGATCAGCGCATGGCTATGGACTTCATAACTGCAATGTCGGTGCTGTCTGAGGAGCAGAGAGATGTAGATATCATCATCAACAGCCCCGGTGGTGAGGTATCAGCCGGTCTTGTAATCTACGACATTATTCAGTCATACCGAAACAAAATCACGATGTACTGTACAGGGCTTGCGGCAAGCATGGGTGCAGTCATTTTTGCAGGCGGACAGAAAGGACGGAGGTTCATTCTTCCGCATTCAAGAGTAATGATACATGAACCTCTTATAGCAGGCGGTATGGGCGGTTCGGCTACAACGATTGAGAAAACGGCACAGACCATACTGGAAACGAAGTCCGTCCTCAGCAAGATCCTCTCACACCACACAGGAAAGACTGTTGATCAGATCAACAGCGCGACAGTTTTTGATAACTATATGAGTGCGGAGGAAGCAATTAGGTTTGGCATTTGTGATGACATAAAAAGCGTTTTCGATAACTGATATTTCAGAATAGCGCAGAGCGAACAGAAACAGATCAAGGAGTGATTTTTATGGTAAGAGATTCGTTCAGATACAATATCGGTAAGGCACATAACTTAGAGTGCGGCATTCTGCCGAATGGTGAGCTGTTCAGCCTTGACAGCGTTAAAACAAGGCTCAATAACAACATGGTCATTCTCGGTGCATCGGGTGCCGGAAAAACGAGAAGCGTAGTTATTCCGAATCTGCTGTCGGCTTGTGGGAGCTATATCATTGCTGATCCGAAGGGAAACCTTTATACAAAGTACGGCGACTATATGGAGCGAAACGGATATAAGGTGATACACCTTGATTTTATCCACCCGGAAAAATCCGACAGATATAACCCTCTGAACTATGTCCGCACAACAGATGATGCTATGAAGCTTGCTTCTCAGATAGTTTCACTCGGCTACGGCGGCAAGACTGCATCTAACGATCCATTCTGGGAAAAGGCATCGGAGCTGCTTGTATCTTCTATGATAGGTTATTTTATGGAGGGTGGAAAGGATATAGACAGGTCGATCCACGGCATTGCAGACCTTCTTGCAAAGATAGACCCGACTGTTTACGAGGAATGTGAATCATGTGAAATAGATAAAATATTTGAGCCTCATGCACATGACTACTATTTCAGAAAGGGCGAGGAAAGCTGGGCATATGCTCAGTATCAGAAGTTTAAGTCCACTGCCCCCCGTACATTTGGATGCGTTATCATTACATTGCAGTCGATGATAAACTCTTTCGATTCTCTTGGAATGAGAAAAATGACCTCGGGCGACAATCAGATTGATCTGAAAGGGATCGGCAGAGAAAAGACAGCAGTTTTCCTTAGTATCAGCGACACAGACCGTTCAAAGGATACCATAGCGAACATCTTTTACAGTCAGGCAATGAACGAGCTTTGCAGCTACGCAGACGAGAAATGTGAGGACAGTAGATTACCTGTGCCTGTCAGGTTTATTCTCGATGATTTCGGTACGAACTGCCGTATCCACGGCTTTGAGAACATGATCTCCAATATCCGATCAAGAGGAATCTCGGCGGTTTTGATCTTGCAGTCGGAATCTCAGCTTGAAAAGGGTTACGGAGAGAGCAGCCACACGATACTTGACAACTGCGACACAATAGCCTATATGGGCGGCAACGATATTGAAACAGCAAGAATGATCTCCGAAAGAAGCAACCAGCCACTCCACAAAATACTTGATATGCCCCTGTCAACGAACTGGGTGTTTCGTCGGGGATCATCTCCGAAGTTCTCCAAAACAGTAGATCTTTCAGATTATCATGTAAATGACAGACCGTTTTCAAGCAGATTCAGATAAAGGAACTATGTGCAGGTTTTGTGAAGATCAGAGCACTTTAACATATAGGCTGTTTTAACAGTCCAAAGTGGTGATATAAAATGATTAATTATATTAATGGAAAACCTGAAAACAATCTTAACATCCTTTTGCTCTTTGCAAAGCCTGTCGCTCTTGCAGACGATGAGAGGCTGCTGGCTGGATTTGTAAGTTTATTTAATACAAGGGTTACTCTTTCTCGCTATAGTATTTTGTCGGTACTGACATTTGAGGACATATTTTTGAAAACTAAGTTAACACCAACAGCGAGAGCCTGTAAGTGCAAAGAAACTGAAACAAAAACAAGCAGCTTAGTTTGTGAGATTAAAAAACTGAAGCTTATAGAGCAAAGCATAGTTAAGCCATTCACTGGAGTGCCTGCTTGCTTTGGAAGAGAGCTTGCCCCTGATGAAGCAGATATAAATAACATTGCGAAGTTTTACATCTCATATAGAGAGATGAAAGTGTTTGATAATATCAGAGATATCAAGAACTTTGCGGACGAACAATCTGAGCAGTTACTGTATGAAGTCAGGATAAAATGGTTGCTTGCCTTATCAAAGGTCTACCCGGAGTGCATCGGGATTTATATAAAACATGATTACGAGACAATAGTGCCGATAAACGATCTGAAAAATGTGCGTATGTAATAACCAATCTCATACAGAAAAGGGCTGATACAGAAAAGCCAATGTCGGATAATGATGGGAGAATATCATTTTATAAAAAATTAAAGGAGGAAGTAAAGTGAAAAGAGCAGCTACAGAAAAGATCATCGTAGGAGTAATCGCACTCGGAGTTATAGGTGGAGGTATTACTATAGCCGTAGACAGCAGCAAGAACAAAAATCCTGTTGAGGTCAAGGCACCTGTACTGATTGAGGATAGCAGCATACAAACAGATGTCATAGAGCCGATTATTTCCGAGTCGGAGAAAGTTACCGTCACCGAAATGACTACTACCACAACAGCAGTCGAGATCACTCAGTCAGAGGCTACAGCCGAGTCAGTCTCCTCAGAAGCAGACAACGGCATGGACTATAACTTCTGGCGACTCGGCAGTACAGGGAAAATAGCAACAGTGTATTTTGATGACAGCACCTGGGAGGTAAGAAGATTTAAAGACAAAGCCAAAACTGATCTGATACTGCCTCAGCACGAGTCAAAAGAGGGGTGTGCTTTGCAGCTGTTGGATCAGGAAAAAATGTGCGGTATAGATGTAACCTGTTCAGAATGGTATAGACCTGATTACAGTGATATTGAACCGAACAAGCTATGGGCAGGCGGCTCGTTTGAAGAGCATATAAAGATAAACGCTGATTCTCTGACTCCTCATGGTGGGCTTGATGTTGGTGAAATAGAAACACAGCAGGTGAACGGATACGAAACAATTATAATTCACTATGCAGCAGAATATCCAGAAGAACCCGAATTCAATGATTACTATACACGCTATTACCTTATCCTTGAGGAAGGTCTCACAATGAACTTCGGGCTTCAGCAGTATGGGAGCAAGAACGATGAGATTTTTGCTGAGTTTATGAGGGTCATAGATTCTTTGGAAATAAAGTAATATTGACCGTATCAACATCCTCGGCAGTACAAATGAAGTATCGAGTGCGTTATTTCCTTATTACATGTACATATAATACCGAGGATAGTTTGAGAAGATTTCAGACCCGAGAGGCAGAATATTGGAATGTAGGGCTTGAAAACCAGCCTGCGATATGATATACTATTATTTAAATCGAGCATAGCTGCTTGGCGATATCATAAAGAGATTACTAAGCCGATTAACTTCAACGACAAAGTGCTGAAAGGCGAAATCAGGATAGTTGATAAATGGGGCAGCATGGAGTGCGATAGTGATGTCAGCTGTGATATCTTCAAAGCGGAAGACAACACACATTATAAGCGCATTCCGGAGAATGCTATAGTGAGAAAGTTGTGATATAAAGAACGATTCCTATCACAGAGAATTTGGTTAATGATGATTGCAAAAGCGGAGGGAAAATCACTATGAATCAAATATTAACGAGCAAAAAATTATCATGCAGCGTGAATGGCGATCACATCTACATCACACGCTACGGAAAGATCTTCGATGTGACATCCGGGAGTGTCGGAGCAGATGATAGACAGTTTACGTTCATCAACGCCGAGGTTGGCAACGGCGAGCGCACATTTGTTATAGAACACGCTTTTACCATTTCGAATGTCATCAAGGCGTTCCAAAATGGGGAAAAGGCGAGCGACCATGTGAAAATGTGGAGTGTGGAAGATTTCTGTGAGCTTATCACGAAGAGTTATATGCAGGCTACAGCAAGATTTTATGCTGCTGACGAACTGCTTGACCTGAAAAACAATGAGTGGCTTGCTGAACGCGAACAACCGATCGACAGGGATTCTTTTATGAAAAGCATCAAGCTTCAGGGAGTAGAGCCGCGCAAAGACGGTATTCTTAAACTCTGGTGCAAGGCCGATGATCTGTTTTTCGGTCACAGCATCATTGTCCGCCTTAACCCCGATTTTACTTTGGCTGATACAGAACTTGCATGACCAAAATAACAGCATACAGAAGGAGAAAAGAACTATTATGGATAAAATAACTTTTACAACACCTTTAAGTGATGATGAAGCGGATGAATATGACAGAAGAATGGAAGCCTTATTCGGGGGCGGAGCAGAGGAACCTGAACGCTTTGAATCGGTAGGTGTATCAGGTGAGCTTATCGATGCAGCTGAGAGTGAGAGGGCTATCGTGCAGACTGCCTACGATACCGTTATGCAGATAAGAGAATTCCAGAGTATGGACCCTGAGAAAAAACAGCAGTTCAGGCAGATGATGAGCCTCGAAAGCACTTGGAAATATATCAGTTCGCTGAAGTCAATTATAGACATGAAGGATAAAGAAAACGATAAGCTCCGCCGTGAACTGGCTGATGCCAGGAAGGAAATAAAAGTGCAGATGAGTGCAGATAAAAGGCTCACAAGAGAGATGAATATCGAGGGTGTGATGAAAACTGATGTAGAATTACGATTGACTTCCACAGGGGTTTCGGTTGCCCGTTTTACCTTAGGTATCAACAGAGGTGGCAAGGAAGATTTCATCAACTGCACAGCCTGGCGTAATGCTGCAGAATTTGTAACGAAGTACTTTAATAAGGGCGACCGTGTGGTTGTCACAGGCATTACCGACGGCTTGAGAGTCGGCAATGTCAGGAAAGTGGGAAGGGCGGAGTGAAGCATAATCTGAGAAGCGAAATGCTATGAAATCAGATACTATGGGTGAAAATACTATGAGTGAATTACTGGAAAAATTGAAGGAATGCTACAGGCTGTCAGAGGGCAGTATGCAGTGGCATGATTATTATCCCAACAATAATCCGAGATGCGGGAAAGAAGGCATTTACACATTCTTCTGGCTTCCGAACAAAGAAGAATGGGATTTCATCAAATATACCATCAAATATCAGTATCCGATTGATAAAGATGGACGGATACACTCGGAAGATGAGGTTAAATATTATATTCTTTTTGAGTACAGATCAAAGCACTCTGCGAAGAAAGATATCCCTGCTCCTGATACTAACCACAACCCGATGGCTAAGGAAACCGACACTGAACTGTCTCCCTATATCGTAAATGACTTCGGAAGCTTCTGTTTCGTTTTTTCTGATGAGGAGACCGCAAAGGAGATAGTAAAAGCAAAGCTAAAAAATATGATCTACCCTTATCTTTCAATATTAAGCGATGAAGAAGGGTCACAGTGGAATCAATTTATGGAGAAATATGAGAATACATGAGCAGATTTATTAAAAAACAGATGGGGCAGCTTGTGTCCTATGAAAATAAAAAAGAAAACAGTTCAGGACATGACTGGGTCGATAAATATATCGGTATTCCCGGTCTGATAATGCTTTTTGAGTCGGAGAAGAAGCATCCGGGCTGGCGCTATGCATACTTTTTCCCTGACGAACCGGAAGAGGAAATGCAGCGCTATTTTCACACTTCTACCTGCGAGTACCGTGAAATAGAGAGAGGATTTATCCTGACTTCGGCAAACTCGATTTATACATTTGAGTATGTTTAAAAGGGGCAGGCGTTGCCAAATAGATTATTTATCATACGAGGAATGATAAGTGGGGGAATGATAAGTATGGGAGATAGATCTCAAATATATATCCGGTATAATCAGAATAAATTGCTTGCCATACAGGTTAATTATGCTTATGGGGCTGATTTAATAAAACGGGCGTTTTCTTACGCCGAGAATGCTGTACTGTCATTGGAAAAAAACGAGAAACCAAAGGTAATTGATGAGAAACTGCTGGATAGTTTTTTCTGTAATGTACACAGTGGAAAGAAAGATATGAAGGACTATACAATCATATTTAACCACAGTAATCAGTGTGGCAAATGCTTTATTGAGATAACGCCTGATAATATTGTAAAGTACTGCTTTACAGATGATGGCTGCTCATATCCCGTAGGAAATCAGAGTCCGCTGTCCTATAAAGATTATATTGATTGGTGTGTTGACTCAGGAGTCGATGAAGCAGATGATGGAAACAATATTCCAAGCAATCCATATGTTCTTATGTCTGATGCGGAATTAAGAGATTTTATACAGTATTCTTATGATGTGGAGGAAATGTACATGGAATACCTGAAAGGGTTCAAACCATCGCAAAGAATGGTAGAAGAAGTTTTGAAATCTTCAAGAGAAGAATTTTTCAAAAAGAACGGCTATTATGGCACTAATGAAGATGCTGTCAGACTTACAGAAGAAGCGAGAGAAGAAATTCGAATGGAAAAGGAGTGGAAACAATTGAAATTCGGAGTTTTCAGAAAATATATATCCAAAATCGACTGTGTGAGTATATACAATAAGGATACGCTTCAGTACGAGAATTATATGTTTATTGATGAGGTGCCGGAGAAGTATGATGAACTCTACCTCTTCGGCATCAGTAAGATTCAGTCGAAGTTTAAGGCTTCCCAAGCACCGGATGTTGTTATGGAAATGAGCGAGAAGATGGCTCTAGATGATATCGTCTACGCTGACTGTATTGAAATAATGCTTTCAAAATTGCCGAGAAGCGATTGGTAGGTGTAGAGAATGTTTAATCCGACGTCCCAATCCTGAATTTTGGAACATTGAATTAGGTCGGCGCCCTGTTTTGCTCCTGCTTCGATCAGCCGAATCGACATGTGATAGTTATCGAGAGGAACTATAAGCTACTTCTTGAAAATAACGCTGATTAGTGATAACCTCTATATCATATAATAACCGCCTATCTGGCAAGCTTTGCAATTCATTTGCATCGTTTGCAAGGTAGGCGGTAATTATGTATTTGCTGGATTTCAGCAGATTATGCTTTCAAAGCTGCACTATCATTTTCCTCTAATCTACGCTGTTTTTTGATTTTGAACACCCCTATGAGTTTTTTCTATTGTATCAATTTGGGGTTCTACATATCACAATATACCTGATATTCGCAGTCTCCAACGAATCTGATACATTCCTCCCTCTGTGCGGAAATGGACAAACTGTTGTTGCCCTTATCCTTGTCGCTCACGGAACGGCGAACATAGATAGCCGTAATTCCGTTATTGTTAGTTGTTGTCTTTTTCATTTTATCGACCTCCGATTATCTTTACAATCGTACAGCCGATATTGCGGTATCTATATTGTAGCGCATATCGGCTGAGATTGCAAGTGCTTTTTCAAATTTTTTTACTCAGCGATATGCTTTGTGAGAATGTCATAGATACGATTGATCTTCGTTACCCGAATCGCTTCGGGGACACTCTCAGGGTAGGTGACTTTAACTTTAAGTGCCTTGCCCTTATCGGAGATCATAGTACCTGCCTTCTCTCTATCTACGGCAGTTGTTGTCTCTTTCAAATTGCTCCTTTCCGCCTGCGATATCTTTTTCTCTACACGCATTGGCTTTTTGTTGCAGGGTCGTTACTCCTGCACAGGACGTTTAGTTGTCGGATATATTTAATCCTCGTAGGGATTAGCTTTATCCACAAAGCTCATTTGCTGTCCGAAGTCAGCAGCAAGATCGGCAGTATCGCTTTTCCCACTTTACGAATTTCCACCGCCGACAAGTTTCAGCAGCTCATCATCGGACAGACCGCTTGCTCTCAGCTTTTCCAAAAGCTGATGTTCCGAGCTGATAATGTCATCAAGCTCACGGGGCTTGCAGTTGTATTCCTCTGCCATTGCAAGACGGGATACTTCCTTGAGTTTATCCTCAAGAGTTTTCTTCTTTGCCGTATCGTTTGCGATACGGTTCTCCAATTCACCGATTTTCTCAATGAGCTTATCTCTTTTCTCTACATAAATGCCCATAGATAAAATCACGACCTTTCTGTTTTGTTCTCAGCAAATCAACTCCGAGTGGCAAGAGCCGTTTTGCTATACTCCCATTATAGCGCACCCTACTACCTGAATACAAGCCGCAATGCGCACAAAGTTTTGTTCATAATTTATTAACAAAAGACCGGGGAATTTTTGATTTTGAAAAATCAAAATCACGCTATTATGCAGTAAATACCGATTCGTCATTTTGACGGAGGGAATTTTAGGCGTTAAAATATTTTTGAAAATAACTATTGACGGATATGGATTTATCGGTTATAGTGATTAAGGGGAGTGCAGAAAGATAGAAAGTCGCACAGCTCCAATTCTCAAAATTGAGAAAAATAGACCGAGCCGAAAGGCTCGGAAATGACATTCGCCCCACAGGGGCGAAACTCTACCAGCAAGCACGGTGAAGTGTGGGCGCGCACAGCGACTTACACACTTCACAAGGCTTGTTAGAGGGCGCTGCCCCTAAGACCCCGATTTTGAAAAACAAGAAAAGGAGAACAAGAGAAAATGAAAGATGAAAACAAGCGTACTTTGTATCTGAAGGTAAGAGTAAGTCCCGAAGAAATGGACGCCATCAAGCGCAAGTATCAGAACAGCGGTATGGATAGTTTAAGTGAATTTGTCCGTGCCATGATCTTTGAGGGTTACATAGTCCACATTGACGGAAACGAGCTGAAAGAGCTTCTCAAACTTGCGAGTAACATCGCTAACAACATCAACCAGATTGCTCTCCGAGCGAACAGCACTCACAAGATTTATCAAGAGGATATTGACGAGATCAAGAACCTTGCCAATCAGCTTTGGAGACCGTTGCTGTTTTTGCAAACTAAGGTTGCGGCACTAAAGCATTAAAAAATGCTGTTGGGATTTTTTCCGACAGCATGAAATCTGATATGTGCGCCTTGCATTGGATATTCTTTTGAAAATGCTGCGCTCTGCACAAGAATGGTTACAATTATTCCACAGAGCTGGACTCTTACGAGATTATGGTATATACTGTATCTACAATATCGATTTGGAGGTAACAGCTATGTTGAAAACACCTGAATTGGCAATGCCAAAGTCATCCAAGGTCACAACCGTTTGCAATGGGAATCGTGAAGAATGGGAGGACAGAGAAGAAGCAAAGGACTATTTTCTCAGGCAGGCTATCTGTAGTGAGGGAGAGGAACATGAGAGGTATGAATGTATTTTCATTCAGATAATGAACGGTCTATCCTACTGCACAGACGAATAATTTTCAGCAGAGCGAGTTGTCGAGATACGGCAGCTCGCTTTTGCTATACTCTCATACGAACAGAAATGCCCTTCAGAGCCGTTCAAGCTGATTATGGGGAAAACTATCTGCTGAAAAAGAAAAAGGCTCAGAGAGCGTTCTCCGAGCCTTTATTCTATTCAAATAATTCTCCTGCCGTCTCCCGATAATACTCCGCCTGTGCCGACCACAGCTCCGCATAATGCCCGCCTGCGGTCACAAGCATATCGTGACTTCCACGCTCCACAATTTCACCATTATCCATAACGGTTATCTCATCACAGAAACGACAGCTTGACAGCCTGTGCGAAATGTAGATAGCCGTTCTTGTGCCGACGATGCCGTTGAATTTGGTGTAAATATCGTGTTCGGAGATAGGGTCAAGTGCGGCAGTAGGCTCGTCAAGGACGATGAACGGTGCGCCCTTGTATATCGCCCTTGCAAGGCAGAGCTTCTGGGCTTCGCCGCCCGATATTTCAACTCCGTGTTCGTCAAACTCTTTGTAGAGATAGGTGTTGATACCTTCGGGCAGAGTGTTGAGCCTTTCAGACAGACCGCTTCTCCGCACACAATCCTCGACTTTTTCGGTATCATACTCGGTGCTTGCTGCCACATTCTCCGCAAGGCTGAAAGCAAACAGACTGCTGTCCTGAAAGACCACCGAGAACAGTGCCATATAATCATCGTAATCATACTTACGAATGTCAATGCCGTTGAGCGTTATCTCGCCCTTTGTCGGGTCATAGAGCCTGCACAGGAGCTTCACAAGCGTTGACTTGCCGCAGCCGTTTCGCCCGACAAGAGCCATTTTCTCACCGATACGCCATTTTAGATTCACATCACGCAGGACATACTGCTCCGTATTCGGGTACTTGAACCACACATGACGAAACTCAAATTCGTACTCGTTATCGTTGCGCTTTTCGGTGGGGATAGTGCCTTTGTACTGCTCATCGGGAGTATCAAGAAAATCAAACACATAGGTGCAGAATGTGCTTGCAGCTCTCATATGATCTCTGTCTGTGTATCCTTTTTATCTGCGCCCTCGAATTCGGCATTGATATTCACCGAGCCGTCGTAGAGCCAGAACGGGACATAGACGCCCTGAATCTCCTCCATTTTGCTCCCGGTGAGAAACGCCTTCGGGAGGAGCTTCTTCTTTTCATAATATGCCTTGTATTTCTCGATCGCCTGTGCCTTTGTGAATGCAAACGGAATCAGGGAATCGGGCTTTGCGGCGCCGGTGAACTGCGCCTCGATGACGGTCGTATTGCCGCAGTACGGGCAGCGTGTCGCGCCGGTATTTTCCTCTGCGAGCAGTTCCGCGCCGCAGGTGCTGCAGGAATACGCCTTCATGTCGTCGGCTTCGCTGCCCCAGTCGCTTCCCGAGGCCTTTGCCGCCTCCTCCTGCTCCTTCTGTCCGAAGAAGGCCTCAGCCTCCTCCTGCGTGAATACGGAGTCGCAGAACATGCATTTCAGCTTGCCGACGGTCGGATCAAACTGCATCGTGCCGCCGCAGTTCGGGCAGCAGACCTGTGTGGAATTCCCAGCCATGTAAAAACGCTCCTTTCGGGCAGAGGGTTACTGCGGCTCCTGAACGGAATCGTCGAGCGTCCATGCACCGACGAATGCGCCGACATACTCTGCCATTTTCGAGATAGTAGCTGCCTTGTTCGCGTCGTCGATCATTTCCTTCTGGACATCGGAGAACGACTTGCCGTCCCTCGATCTGGAGCCGTCTGCAAAGGACTTTGCGGAGATCTTGATTTCCTCGACATGCGCATCGCTGAATTTCACGATAAAGTCGCCGTTGCAGCCGAAGGATTCGAGCTTTGCAAGGCCCTCATAGCCCGCGATCTTCACAGAGGTATATTCGTCGGTCTTTTCCGCTGCATTCTCCCATTTGAGGCTGTTGTAGGTCAGAATATCCGTGTTCATCTCATAGAGGATATCGTCTGCGCTGAACTGGACAAATGCCTCCGGATAGCCCTGCGAGGTGATGAGCTGGAGCTCGGCCTCCCCGCCGCCGATGGTCGCCTTCGGTGCGCAGATGAGCTTGTGCGGATAGACCTTGAAGCTGCCGTCATCCGCGATCATGGTATTCTCGTCCCACTCGGTGAACTTGACGGAATTTGCGATGGCAAGTGCCATTTCCTCAAGCTCATCGGTCGTCATGTCGAGCTCGGAGGTCGTCAGGGAAATCTGCGTAATGAGCACGGCATCGCGGTAGGATTCGCCGTAGACCGCAAGGTTTGCGTCATAGCGCGCGACCTCCTCGCCGTTTGCCTTGATCGTTCTGTCGTATTTGGTGGTGTAGGACAGGCTGTAGCCGTTGTCGGTCGTGCCGAGCGTCTTGTTGTCGCCCTCAAAGCTGAATTTGACATTTTCCTTGCCCCAGATTCCGGTATCAACGGAAATATCAATTCCGTAGGTGGATTTGTCCTCCTTGCGGTAATTGTAGCTGTCCATTGACTGCACGCCGAAATAGTGCGGGTTTGCCTGCGTGGAGCTGACCTTGTACTCGGCGAGCGCCGGGATCGCGTAATCGAGCTTGATGCCGAAGGGGGCGTGCTCGGTGGAGTGCTGTTCCATTGTGTAAGCAGCGGAGCCCGGGTCAGCCGCCGCCGCAGAGCTCTCCTCAGAGGATTCCGCAGAGCTTTCAGCGGAGCTCTCGTCAGAGGATTCTGCGCTGCTCTCGGATACGGAGCTTTCCGCAGTGCTGCTCTCCGCGGTGCTGCTGCTGTCGTCACCGCAGGATGCCATGCTGAACGCCATCGTCAGTGCGAGCAGTGCCGTGAGTGTTTTCTTCATTTCTTTCATATTCTGATACCTCCTGAATTCGTGCAGTTAGCTTCTGCCTATGCTGTCATTATAGCAGATTTTTTGCGTCTGCACATCGTCCAAAAGGGAACCTCATGTAAAAAAATCTGTCAAACAGACTGCCTGTCCGGCGTGCCGAAATAAAAAAATCGAGCGGACGGTCTCACAGAAACCGTCCGCTTTTTGCTGCTGTATTATTCGGGAATATGCGTCAGAACATAATTCAGAAGAATTTGCCCCGCCTCGGTCGTGAGGTGAATGCCGTCCTCCATCGCATAATGCGCATCCAGTCTGCCGTTGTTGTCCTTCAGCGCGGTATTTGTATCCACAAAATAGACATTTTCCTCGTTGCAGATCTCCAGCAGCTTGGAATTGTACTCGTCAATGACCGCGTTTTTGATCGGCTTCTCAGCCTTTTCCGCCGCCAGCGTCACGGGCGGAATTGACATCACGAAGATCTCCGCCTCCGGCGCCGCCGCCTGCACATCGTTCATGAAAATGCGGAACTGCTCGGCGGTCTCATCCGCGCCCTGCGTCGAAAGGCTCTCGGTGCCGAACATCAGGTAGATCGGGCAGCTTGCGCTCCGGATCGCGCTGAGCACGCGGATTCCCGTGCCCTCCGGGCTGGTGCCGTCCTTCAGGATGACCTGCTCCTTCTGATAATTTTGCAGCGTCAGCGTCTCGCTGGCATAGTAGCCGTAGGGCGCCTTCAGAAGCCCCGCAAGGCCGAGATTGTAGATATTGGTCTCGCCGATAAATGCGCATGTATCGAGATAATCGGGCGTATGCGAGGACACGACCGTTCCCGGAACCGGGTTGATTTTCTTCGGGCCGGCGGGCACCGCGGGCTCATCCTCCGATTCCGCCAGCGATACATCAATCAGGCTGTCCCCCTGCGAGGACTCGTCCGAATCCGGCACATATACAGAGCTTTCCTCGGCAAGCGAGCTCTCCTCCACAACGGCAGAGGACTCGGTATCCGTCGTTTTTTCCGGGTCGGGATGGAAATTCACTTTATAGAGATATGCACCGAAGCAGATGATCAGGCTCAGAACCCAGATCAGCACCAGTCTGCTGAATTTGAACCGCATCACCGGGCCGCGGCGCTTCTGCTGCTTCTTGACACTGCGCTTTGAGCGGCGCACCGGCTTCTTTCCGGTCAGTTTTTTTCCGCTTGCCATTGGGAGGCTCCCTTCTGTAAACAATAACTCTTTATATTATAGCGGATTTCGGGATTTTTTGCAAGCGTTTTTTGAGATTTTATCCGCAAAATCATAATTCCTTCAAAATTCCGCTTCACTTCCCGAAAAATTCCCGGATCTCCTGCTGTTTTCCGCAGCAGAGCCGCCCCTCCGGACATTTGCCCGTCACAAAGCAGCTCGGCCCGAAATGCCGGAACACCTCCGGACATGCCGCACGGAGCTGCATCAGCAGATCAACCGCACATGCGCGGATCTCCCACTGTGCGCGGTTGCAGGTGCGCAGCTTCATGAAGTGCAGCAGCTCTCTGCCGTTCATATCGCAGAGCACATCGAGCTGATTGCCCGCGAGCGCGAAATACTGCGCGGCCTCTGCCGGGAGCCCCTCGCGGCACATTTTGTCAAATACTGCTGCATTTTCAGCAAAGGCCTGCTGATAGACCGCACAGGCCTCGGCATTCCCGCTGATTGACGCCGGCAGCACATAATTCTGCGCATAAACAGCCTGTGTCACATGCGGCACCAGAACCGTCTGGACGCGGTGCCGGACGAGATGCGTGATCGCGGCAAGCGACAGATTCCGGATCACAAACTGCGCATGAAGCAGCTCCAGCTCACGCGGACGCTCGCTCAGGATGAGTTTCACGGGGGCATAGGGGCCCTCCGGGTCGGCAGAGAACATGCCGTTATAGATCTGCGCCTGAGTCAGCAGGTCGTGCGCATCATGCGGCGGGGCGCTGCGGAGCTCGGCAGCGGCCTCCCGAACTGTCGGCGTCAGGCATCTTGTCTCCGGCTGCGGCGGGGCATAGCGCGCAAAATCCGCATCGGCATCGGCATGATACCGCGCGGCAAACTGCTCCGGAAGATTCGGGAAAAAGGCGCGGAGCTGCTCTCTGAGCGACTCGCCGAGTGCCTTAAGCTCCGGGTAATATGCGCCTCTGCCGCAGCACATCACCGTGACCATATACAGCAGCTCGCGCACGTTCATCGTGCAGTAAAAATTGCTGCGGAAGCAATAGGGCAGCAGATAGCGCGCGTCCTCCTTCGGGATATCCAGACTGAGCAGCCTTGCGTAGGCATCAAAGAGCGACTGCATATGTGCGCGGTATTCCGGCAAGAGCTGCTCCGGCATCGGCGGGATATAGAATCCCGCTTCTGAGAAATCGACATATCTGCGTGATTTTACCGTATACGAGCCGAGCCGGAATTCGATGACGAATTCCTCTGTGCAGACCGAGACATTGTCGAAGGCGACGGTAAAGAGCTGGTGCTCCAGCGTTGAGGTATGGCCGGAGCCGACGACCTTTTCGATCAGCGATGCATTGTTCTCCTTTTCGCAGGAGCGCGCATAGACCTCCAGCGCGGTGCCCTGCGTGGTTGAGATTCGCGCGGCGGAGGCGACGACGGTATCGCCGGCGGTTGAGGATGCGATGATTCTGGCAGATGCATTTTGCATATCCGGTATTCCCCTTTCAGGATGGAATCTCTCACTCTCATTGTACCATGTAAACCCGCAATTGTCAAGCGCGGCCGGCAGTGCCGGCATCCATTTTGCTTCGCACCATAATAAGCGGAGATGTATCTTTTTTCTCAGCCGAATATTTTGGCACGCTTGGGCGTGCACGCGAATTAAACTGCTCCTCTCTGTTCCATCCAATTAAAATGATATGGAACTAGAGGGGGGTAAGTTAAGGAAGGAGAGTCTGAGAGGGAACCTTAAGAGAGGGGGGAGAATAAGCAAGCGCAGCTTGCGCTCTCTCCCCTCTCTTGTGGTTCCCTCTCAGGTTTGCGCCCCTGCGGCCGGCCGTGCCGGCTGCCAATTCGCTTCGCACCATAATGAGCAGAGGAGGGTGTTTTTTCTCAGCCGAATATTTTGGCACGCTTGGGCGTGCACGCGCGGGATCATGCCCAATATTCAACAGGCGAGAAGAATATTTATATAAAACAATTCGGACAGTCGTCGCTTTGCTGTATCGGCAGCGGGGGACAATAAAAACCGGGTCAGGCAAACAACCAGACCCGGTTCTGAATCCATAAAACGAAATCACCTTTGAATGACCGCAATCATTCCAGAATCAGTGTTTTTCCGGTCATTTCCTTCGGCTGCGGCAGCTCCATCATCTGAAGCAGCGTCGGTGCGAGATCGGCGAGCACGCCGCCCTCGCGCAGCTTTTTGTACTGCGTCCCGATGACAATTGCCGGAACCGGATTCGTCGTGTGGGCAGTAAACGGCGAGCCGTCATCCTCCATCATCTTGTCGGCATTGCCGTGATCGGCGGTGATGATGACCTTGCCGCCCTTTGCGAGAATCGCCTCGGTGACCTGCCCGATGCAGTCGTCAACCGCCTCGACGGCCTTGACCGCGGCATCAAAAATGCCCGTGTGACCGACCATATCGCAGTTTGCGTAGTTCAGGATGATCGCATCAAACTTGTCGTCCGCGATCTCCTTGAGAACCGCCTCGGTGACCTCATAGGCGCTCATATCCGGCTTCAGGTCGAAGGTCTCGACATCCGGCGACTGAATCAGGATGCGCTCCTCGCCCTCAAACTGTTTTTCCTCGCCGCCGTTGAAGAAGAACGTGACATGCGCATACTTCTGCGTCTCGGCGATGCGGAGCTGGGTCTTGCCGCATTTCGAGATGTACTCGCCGAACGTCATGGTCAGCTCCTCCGGCGGGAATGCGACCGATACATTCGGCATCGCGGCGTCATACTGCGCCATGCAGACGAAATGCACCGGGAAATATCCGTTTCTGCGTGCAAATCCCTTAAACTCCGGATCGACAAAGGCTCTGGTGAGCTGACGGGCGCGGTCGGGGCGGAAATTGAAGAAGATTACGCTGTCGTTCTCTGCGATTTTCGCATCCTTCGCAACAACCGCCGGGATCATGAACTCATCGGTCACGCCGTTTGCATAGGAATTGCGGATCGCCTGAACCGGATCGTCCTCCTGCACGCCCTCGCCGTAAACCAACGCGGCATATGCCTTCTCGACGCGGTCCCATGCGTTGTCTCTGTCCATCGCGTAGAATCTGCCGGAGATCACGCCGATCTTGCCGACGCCGATTTCCGCGAGCTTTGCAGTCGCTTCCTCCATGTACTCCGCAGCGGAGGAGGGCGGCACATCTCTGCCGTCCAGATATGCGTGGATATAGACCTTCTCCAGCCCGAAGCGCTTTGCCATTTCAACAAGCCCGTACATATGGGTCATGTGGCTGTGGACGCCGCCCGGCGAAAGCAGACCCATGAGGTGCAGCGCGGTGCCCTTTTCCTTTGCATTCTGCATCGCGGCGGTCAGCGCGGGATTCTCAAAGAAATCGCCGTCCTGAATGGATTTTGTGATCTTGACGAGCTGCTGGTAGACGATTCTGCCCGCGCCGATATTGGTGTGGCCGACCTCGGAATTGCCCATCTGCCCGTCCGGCAGACCGACATCGAGCCCGGAGGCGCCGATGATCGTGTTCGGGTATTCCGCGAAGTACCGGTCAAGATTCGGGGTGTTTGCGGCTTTGATGGCATTGCCGTAATCGCTCGGATTGATGCCGAAGCCGTCCATAATCAGCAGTGCAACTGGTGCTTTGCTCATAGTATCATTTCTCCTTTTCGGGTGATTCATTTTGATTTCGGCATTCTGTGAATTCAGAAATTCCGGTAATAATAATCCGACCAGAGCTGAATCTCATCAAGAAATGCCTGTCTCCCCATGACCTCGCAGACTGTCGGGGTGTCAGAAAAGAGGTCGGTGCCGAGTCCGAGCCGGCTGCCCTCGATCTCCACGCCGATCGCGGAGAGTGCGGTCGGGAACATGTCCATCGAGCAGAAGGTGCGGAACTTGGTATTGACCGGTGTTTTCGGGGAATTGATGATGCAGTTGTAGGTGGTGCGGGTAAAGCCGTCATCCCGGATAACCTTCGGAATATTGGCACTTGCGAGATGGTCGCCGATCAGAATGATCACCGTGTCTTCATAATAAGGCTGTTCCTTCAGCCATTCCACGAAGTCTGCGACCTGCCTGCTGGAGCAGCGGACAGCGGCGAGAAACTGATCGTTTATCTCCGGATCGCAGAGCGGGCAGTGATAGCCGTACTCATGCGAATGTGTGTCCATCGTATACATCGTGAGGCAGAAGGGTGCATCCCCCGATGCCAGCTCCGCAAGCTGCTGCTTTGCGAATTCAAAGAGCTTTCTGTCCTCAAAGCCCCACATTTCGTGATAATCCTGCGGGATATCTCCGCGTGCCTTTGCGGTTTTATAGTCATAAATCGTGCTGTTCTCATAGCGGCCGACATAGCGGTTATATTTTGCAAATTCGGAATTCGAGCCGAGCAGGAAGCGCTGTGTATAGCCCGCGTCATGGAGAATGTCCTCCAGCTTGACGGCATTGGGGATCACCAGTTTATTGCCGTTCTGCTTTTCGTGAACGGTATTGAGAATACAGTTCATGGAGATGCCGGAGGTCTGCGCAATGGATGAACCCATTGTATAGAGAATATCCGAAAAGAACACGCTCGGACCGCCCAGTCCGTTGGTATGGGAGAAGCTGACATTGTTTTTTGCCAGCTCCCGCAGCTCCGGCATATAATCCGCAGGCTGATCGCCGCCGAATTCATAGGAGGTGTAGGTGTTTTCGTAGGATTCCAGGTAAATGTAAACGAGATTCTTCTTATGCTCAGGGAAGGTCAGTCTGACGGATTCCGGCGGCGCATAATAGTTCTCATAAATCTGCGATTTGTTCATCAGGCGGTGCGCATAGACCGGAACCTCCAGTGTCCGCATGATCGAGCAAAGCGCGATTACGAGCAGCAGCCCCGCGCCCAGCCATGTTGTCAGCAGCATCTGTTTTCTTGTGATGCGATAGCGGCGGGAAACCGAGCCGTCGGGACTTTTGATCGTCTGCACAATGCCGCGCTCATTGCGCCGTGATGCATAAAAGCGGTAAAACAGCAGCGCGAGCAGCACAATAACCAGACCGACCCGCAGGATAAAGAGCAGAATCTGCTTGCTGCCGGTATCGTGAGCATTGCGCAGCGTATACATGACCGTTCCGAGGTCCATTTCCGGAAAGAACTTCCGGATATACCAGCTAATCGTCAGAATAATCAGCGCAAGCAGCATCAGCACGGTATTGCCGAGGCCGCCGATCCGGAAGCTGCGCTTGGGCTTGGGGGCATTGCGGTAAACATGCGGTGAAAAGAACAGCAGGAGCTTTTCCGCCGGACGGTTTTTCTCCGGATTGTCGGTATTGCGGGTGCCGGAGCGGTGCAGCAGAAGCTGTGCGGCACAGAAGAAAACGGTCAGCAGCATGCATTTGCCGTACCAGCCCGCCGTTTCAAACCACGGAATTGTCTGATTCTCCCAGCGCTGCCGGAAGGACAGCGCCAGAGCGCACATGCCTGCCGGAAACAGCAGGCAGAGCAGCCATTCATAAAACCAGAACACCGAGCGCTTGGGTGCAGCGACGGATACGCCGTACAGCAGAAAGCACAGAAACGGTGCGATCCACACTGCCGGATAGCTGCCGCCGGAGCAGGCTGCATGCTGCGTCACCGTCCATGTCAGGAGGGACGCAGCAAGCAGCGCTGCACACAGCACAATTATCTTCTGTTTGATTGTGGTGACCCGCACGCGGCGGAAAAACGCCGCAAAGGTCGGAAACGGACCGGCCTTTTTTGTACCGGTATTCATCGGATGATCAGCCCTCGACAGCAGCCTGCACGATGACGTTGAAATCGTTTGCCTTGAGGGAGGCGCCGCCGATGAGGCCGCCGTCGATATTCGGCTTTGCGAGCAGCTCAGCGGCATTGCCCGCGTTCATGGAGCCGCCGTACTGGATGGTCAGTGCATCGGCAGCAGCCTGATTGTAGAGCTTTGCGACGGTTGCGCGGATGAATGCGCAGACCTCCTCAGCCTGTGCCGGAGTTGCGGTCAGGCCGGTGCCGATCGCCCAGACCGGCTCATATGCGATAACGACATTCTTCAGCTCCTCCTCGGTGACATCCCACAGGTCGAGCTTGATCTGTCTGCCGACGACCTCCTCGGTGATATTGCACTGACGCTCCCACTTGAGCTCGCCGACGCAGACGATCGGCTTTAAGCCGGCAGCGAGGGCAGCCTTCGTGCGCTTGTTGACGGTCTCGTCGGTCTCGCCGAAATACTGGCGGCGCTCGGAGTGGCCGATGACGACGTACTCGACGCCCAGCTCGGTCAGCATCTCCGCAGAGATCTCGCCGGTGAATGCGCCGGACTTCTCAAAGTGAACATTCTCCGCGCCGATCTTGACATTCGAGCCGGCGGTGGTGTTCACAGCGGTTTCGAGATTGGTAAACGGCACGCAGGCGATGACCTCGATCTTGCCCTCTGCATTCGCAACCAGCGGCTTGATCTCCTCCAGAAGCGCCTTTGCCTCCGGGCGGGTCTTATTCATTTTCCAGTTTCCGGCGATGATCGCCTTTCTCAGATTCTTGTTCATGGTAAAACTCCTTTTTCAAAATCAATATTTTCTCCGGATCATCTCCGGACGGTTTCCGTGTTTCAATACCCGAAGCCGTTTTATCAAAATCAAAGCAATGCAAGCCTTAAAAAAGCTCCGGCAGATCGGGAATCCCCGCTGACGGTGCGGGTGCGGGGGCAGCCGCCGTGCCCTGCGGCGGGAGCTTCCGCTCGGCGAGAATCTCGCTCTTATCCTCCGGCAGGGTGCTGAAAATACGCGCCTTATCAATGAGCTGAAGCATGGAGCGCTGGATGCCGGCGGGCATAATGCTGTTCAGCAGCGCGCCCTTCAGGTGGTTCTCCTCATCATGTGCATCGACCAGCTTGCCGGTCGCATAGAGCCGGTTCAGCCGCATAATATACGAATAAAACTGAATCTCCGGCTCGCTGCGCTTGGAGATCTGAAAATCCGCGAGCTTTTCGTAATTGTCCGCAAGATCCGCTCTGCCGCGGTGTGCGGTGATAACCGCCGCCAGCATGTAATAGGCCAGCGCGTCATCGGTGTAGCTGAAATAGGGTTCGGTCAGGTCGGGCATCATCTCATAGGCGCGGTCGAGGTTCTTCTGCTGCTCATTGAAAATCTTTTGCAGCTTCTCATGCTGCGAGGTCATCGCGGCGATTTGCAGGCGGCAGGTATAATAAACCGCAGATTCCCGCCCGCTCAGCGAGGTGGCATCAATCGTCAGCATTGCAGACTCTGCCGCCTTATACTGCTCGCTCATCGTCAGAATGAAGACCTGCTGAAGCCGCTCCCGCAGGCTCGGAAACGGATTCCCGCTTTTGGCCGTATCGGAAAGCTCGGTGCTGAAGCCCTGCTGCTCAAAGAGACTTTGCAGCTTCAGCGGCAGGCTGACCTTCGTGCCCTTCACGAGCAGATGCCAGATTCCGGCGAGGATCAGCACGGTCACAGTGCCGAACAGGCAGAACATGAAAATATAGCCGACCGCATTGAATAAGCCGATATCGGCCGCGACCGCCGCACGGAGCGTCAGCAAAACGCCGAGGAATGCAAACAGAATCATCACGACAAGGCAGATGATCCGCATGATCTTCGGCAGATCGTCAAAAACCCTGTGATAAAAGCGGGAGAGAATGTTCATGGCAGTATTACTCCTGTGTCAGCCGGCAGCGATTTGCCGGCTCATCCGGTCAGTGCCGATGCAAAAACGGATGAATACAGTTTCAGGCGGATCGTTGCAATCCGCCTAAAACCGATTCGTTTCAATTATTTTTCTGCAATTGCCGCAACGCCCGGCAGAACCTTGCCCTCGAGATACTCAAGGGAAGCGCCGCCGCCGGTGGAGATGTGGCTCATCTTATCGGCAAAGCCGAGCTGAATCGCAGCCGTCGCGGAATCGCCGCCGCCGATGATCGTGGTCGCATCCGCCTCAGCCAGTGCCTCGCAGACTGCAACGGTGCCCTTCTTCAGGATCGGGTTCTCGAAGACGCCCATCGGGCCGTTCCAGACGACGGTCTTAGCGGTCTTTGCGGCCTCTGCAAAGAGTGCAGCGGTCTTCGGGCCGATGTCCAGACCCATCTTGTCAGCCGGAATCGCGTTTGCCTCGACGACCTCGACAGCGATCTCCGCGTCGATCGGATCCGGGAAGGATGCTGCGATGACGGTATCGACCGGCAGAAGGAGCTTCTTGCCGAGCTGCTCCGCCTTTGCGAGCATTTCCTTGCAGTAGTCGATCTTCTCGTCATCGACCAGAGACTTGCCGATCTCGCCGCCCTGTGCCTTGATGAAGGTGTAAGCCATGCCGCCGCCGATGATCAGCGTATCGCACTTCTCGAGCAGGTTGGAGATGACATTGAGCTTGTCTGCGACCTTTGCGCCGCCGAGGATTGCCACGAACGGGCGCTCCGGATCCTCAACCGCGTTGCCGAGGTACTGGATTTCCTTCTGCATCAGGTAGCCGACTGCGGTCTCCTTGACGAAGCGTGCGACACCGACCGTCGAAGCGTGTGCGCGGTGAGAGGAGCCGAAGGCATCCATCACGAACACTTCGCCGTCCACGAGGTCTGCGAGCTCCTTCGAGAAGCCGTCATACTGTGCCTCCTTGGTCTCCTCGGCGCCGCGGAACCGGGTGTTCTCCAGCAGGACGATCTCGCCCTCGTTCATTGCCGCGACGGCTGCCTTTGCGTTCTCGCCGACGACTGCGTCATCCGCAGCAAAGGTAACCTTTGTCTCCGGCAGGAGCTCTGCGAGGCGCTTTGCGACCGGCGCGAGGGAGAACTTTGCCTCCGGGCCGTTCTTCGGCTTGCCCAGGTGCGAGCAGAGCACCAGCTTGCCGCCGTCTGCGAGCAGCTTCTTGATGGTCGGGAGTGCCGCGGTAATGCGGTTGTCGTTGGTGATCTCGCCGTCCTTCAGCGGAACATTGAAATCGCAGCGGACAAGAATCTTCTTGCCCTTTGCCTGAATGTCGTCTACTGTAACCTTATTCAGTCCAGCCATGTCAAAAACATCCTTTCAATATACAGTTTAGTTTCGGAGTATGCGCCTGTCCCGCATGCGGGCATTCGCATCCTATTCTATTTTACACTATTTTCCGGATTTTTTCAAGTACCCTGCGAAGATTTTTCTCTCAGGCTCCGTTTTGGCACGAAAATGCCCGCCGGAGGGGTGTCCGGCGGGGGATACAAATGCGTTAATCAGCTCTGCTTACGAATTTGCAATCTTAAAGTAACCATATACAAACAAAGCGGTAATAATCACCACAAAAACCGCAACAACAGCTGTATTGCTCACGATTGATTTCATCAGCTTTTGATTTTCTTCTTCTTTCTTTTGAATATTATCAAGTGCTGTTGCCACAAAACGCCTGAATTCCTTGAATTCATCATCCGTCATAATTATCACCTCATTATTCGATAGAGTATGCCTCGACAAGAGGAACCGTTATATCCGCACCCATGACACTTTCATAAGTATACAGTCCCTTGTTTATACAGTAAATCGTTACAATATCATCCTCAAGAATTCGCGGAGCACCGTCTGGCAGAGTGTATTTTACCATAATTGTATCTTCATAAAACGTTCTCGTATATCCGGGAACCGCCGTGATATCGACTCTCAGGGTCAAATTGTTCCCGCTTTGCAAAACCTGTATCACTTCTCCCGTGTAGATAGCAGGAGTGTCCATATATTTGTCGGGATTACGGGCAATTTGATCATATGTATATCTTTTTCCTGTTTTTTTGATTTTTTGTATCTTCTCCTCATCGGTCAGCCAATATATTTGTTCATACTCGCCGGTCTTACCGCATCGGGTGCATTTATCCCGGTATTTTCCATTTTCAGTAAATGTTGCTTCAATAATAATATCACGAACAAAATCATGACCGAGCTCTTCCCCGTCAGTCTCGCCGCACACTTCACAATGCTTCGGCTCTGTGCAGGTAGCTGCAACCCATTTATGATTTGCAAGCTCGCCTTCGGTTTCATGACATACTTTGCATGTTTTGGGATGCTCACAGGTCGCGGCTTCCCAGTCATGCCCCAGTGCCTTTCCCTCAGTTTCGCCGCAAACCCAACAAGTTTTGGGCTCGGTACAGGTAGCGTCCGACCATATATGCCCTTGTATGGGGATAATTTGACCGCAGTTGATACACTCCGTCTCCTGCGTGCAGAGCAATGTCTGATCTGCTACTACATGAGGACTCGTCCCTCCTCTCGTCTCCCCACAAACCGCACAGGTTTTCGGTTCCGTGCAGGTCGCATCTACCCATGTATGCCCCAGTTCTTTCCCCTCGGTCGCTCCGCATACAGAACATTTTTTCGGGTCTACACAGGTAGCCTCCAGCCACTCATGGCCGAGCGCTTCGCCTTCCGTTTCCCCGCAGACAGAGCATGTTTTCGGTTCGGTACAGGTAGCATCCTCCCAGTTATGCCCCAGCGGTTCGCCCTCGGTTTTGCCGCATTTTTCACATATTCGGGCACTTGTGCAGTCGGCTTCTTTCCAGATGTGATCGCATTCTCCGCAGCCGCCGACCGATAACAGAACAAACAGCGAGCAGATAATCAGGAACAGTTTTTTCATAACAAACACTCCTTTCGGTGATGGCCCTCCATCGTCATTATAGGACATATTGTCCATAAAGTCAACCAAAATGCGAAAAATCTCCGATTTGAATAACAAGGCGGAGCGCGGTTTGTGCAGATTCCACATTCTCTGGTCAATTTGTCCTATTCCTCCGATATCCGGGTATACTCCCATTATAATATATTCAAGGCGGACATTATAAAAATGGATTCCGATGCCCCGAAAGGACGATGGCACATGCTGTATTTTCCGCGCATCCGCGACCTGCGCGAGGACAATGACAAAACCCAGAGGGAGATCAGCGAATACCTCTACTGCGATCAGTCGCTGTATTCCAAATATGAGCGCGGACAGCGGATCGTCCCGGTCGAAATCATCATCAAGCTCGCGCAGTATTACGGCACCAGCACAGACTATATCTTAGGGCTCACCGACAGCCGGCTGCCAAAGCCCTGACACTTTCACGCTGCACGACTTTAACGCGGTAAAATGTTTGTGCAAATTGCCTATTGCAATTCTGTGTATTTTATGCTATAATGAGAATTACAAGGAAGCGAAAGGAGTGCTGAGCCATGCACCTTCTGCACAGTGCAGCAGTTGAATCCCGATTTTACGGCTTTATCTATTTTCCGGATAAGGTCTGAATCGGCATGGCTGAACAACTTGTGCATTGCGGCTGCATTCCTCCACCCCGTCTTTGATATGCATGCAAAAGCGCTGACAGTCATCCCGGCTGTGAGCGCTTTATTTTTCTGCGAAAGGAACCCTGAATTATGATCGTTGTACTCAAGGAAAATCCGAATCAGGCACAGCTCGACAGCCTGATCGCCTGGCTGAAGGAAAAGCAGATCGACGTTCACGAGAGCGTCGGAACCTCCCGCACGATCCTCGGTCTGGTCGGCGACACCGCCGCGATCGACGCAGACCTGATCTGTGCGCTCGAAATCGTCGAGGACGTCAAGCGCGTGCAGGAGCCCTATAAGCACGCAAACAAGAAATTTCACCCGGAGCCGACCGTCATCCCGGTTCGCGATACGCAGATCGGCGGGGGCACGCTGACGCTCATGGCGGGGCCATGCTCCGTCGAGAACGAGGACCAGATCGTCGGGATCGCAAAGGCGGTCAAGGCAAGCGGCGCGACCGTCCTGCGCGGCGGCGCATTCAAGCCGCGTACCTCGCCCTATTCCTTTCAGGGGATGGGGCTTGAGGGGCTGGAGCTGCTGAAGATCGCGCGAGAGGAAACCGGCCTGCCGATCGTCACCGAGATCATGGATGCGGAGCATCTGCCGGCCTTCAAGGATGTCGATATCATTCAGGTCGGGGCGCGGAATATGCAGAACTTCTCGCTGCTCAAGGAGCTTGGGCATCAGGAAAAGCCGGTGCTCTTAAAGCGCGGGCTCTCCGCGACCTACGAGGAATGGCTGATGAGCGCGGAATACATCATGGCGGGCGGCAATCACAATGTCATCCTCTGCGAGCGCGGCATCCGCACATTTGAAACGTATACACGCAATATTCTTGATATCGGCGCAGTGACGGTGCTGCGGCACCTGACGCACCTGCCGATCATCGTAGACCCGAGCCACGCCTGCGGCAAGGCATGGATGGTGCCGAAGATCGCGCCGGCGGCAGTCGCGGCGGGCGCCGACGGCCTGATCATCGAGGTACACAATGACCCCGAGCATGCGGTCTGTGACGGCCCGCAGTCGATCAAACCGGAGGCATTTGATGCACTCGCGAAGAAGCTGCACGCGCTTCACGGCTTTTTGCAGGAAGCATGACACAGCAGGAAATCCTGCGCACGGCAATGCGGCAGTCCGCAGTCGATCTTGGATGTGAACCGGAGGATTTCACAAAATCGCATCCGGTCATCGTGCCGGCTGCCGTCTCTCCGGATGCGCGAAAATACCTGAGCCTGCCGTATCCGGCATATTTCGTCAGCTACGGGCACAATATCACCGCATCGGTCATTGAGCCGCTCCGGGAAATCGCGGCGGATTATCTGAACCGGTACCCCGCCTCACACTGCTTCGAGCCGCCGCATCTGCACGCGCTGCACGAGGCGCTCGCGCCGTTCGGGTTCGGGGTCTGCTTTACGGCGGAATACTGGCTGCCGGAGCTGCGGGCATTGCAGCCGCTGCCTTGCGATTTTTCGCTGCGCGTCATGACGCAGGCGGACTTTGCGCCGCTGTATCTGCCGCAATGGAGCAACGCACTCTGCCAAAAGCGCGCAGAGCTCGATATTCTGGGCGTCGGGGCCTATGACGGCGAGACGCTGGTCGGGCTCGCGGGATGCTCGGCGGACTGTGCGGACATGTGGCAGATCGGGGTCGATGTGCTGCCGGAATACCGGCACCGCGGCATCGCCTCCGCGCTGACAAGCCGGCTTGCAATCGAGATTCTGAACCGGGATAAGGTGCCGTTTTACTGCTGCGCATGGTGCAATCTGCCCTCGGCGCGCAATGCGGTGCGATCGGGATTCCGCCCGGCATGGACGGAGATGGAGGCGGATTCTCTGGAAAAGATCGCGGAGATGAATACAGGAGGCTGAACAATGCAGAATCTGTTTGGTGTGAATATCACAGAGGATGCAGACAGCACCGGGTTTGCCGGAGATGTCTTTGTGATCCGGCGGGCGGATACAGAACAGACTGCCGAAATAGAGGCGTTCTGCGAACAATACGCACAGCAGGAAAAGAAAGCCGGTCTGCCGCTGCCTGCTGAAATCGCAAAGACGCTTTGCTGGTTTGGCTGGGCGGTGATCCTGCTCTGTGCGGTCTCCGCCGGTGACCCTTCTGCGGGATACCGGAATGCGCCGTGGCTCTATTGGCTTGGCGGCATCTGTTTTGTGCTGTGGCTGGTGCTGTTCCTCCTCGGAAAGCGGCGCCGGAAGCAGACCGCCGAAGCCGCTGAGGCACAGGAATTGGACGATCGTGCAGAGGTGCTGCTCCGTCAGGCGCGCGAATCGCTCGGCGTGCCGGAATCTGCTCTGGATCTCGATGTGCTCGCGGAACGGTTCGTCATGAAGGACGGCAAGCCGAAGCACAAAAGTCTGGACGGCTTCAACGATTATCTCAATCTCGATCTCTATGCCTATGTGCAGGACGGCAGCCTCTTTCTTGCGAGTACAGAGGATGTCCGGGAGATTCCGTGCTCTGCGCTGCGCACGATGAAGCGCCTGAAAAAGCGGTGCAGCTTTGCAGACTGGCACAAATCCGAGCCGTATCACAGCGGCAGATACCGGCAGTTCAAAATCACAGTCAACCAGTTCGGAACACTGTTTGCACACTGCTTTCAAATCGGGATTACGGATGCCAAAGGCGATTTCTATCTGCTGATTCCGGAGTATGAAGCGGAAGCGTTCACTGCGCTGACAGGGCTGCATCCGGACACATCAGAATCATAATGAACCGGAAAGCAGTGCGCAATGCGTGCTGCTTGGGAGGATTTCAAATGAACATTGCAATTATCGGTCTGGGACTGATCGGCGGTTCCTACGCAAAAGCGACCAAATCGCGCACGCTGCACACAGTTTACGGCTTCGACCTCGATCAGGAGGTCATGATGTTTGCGCGGATGACCGGCGCGATAGACAAGGCACTCACGGACGAGCTGCTCGAAACCTGCGATCTGGTCATCACGGCGCTGCGCCCCGGTGCGGCGATCCGCTGGACGAAAGAGCATGCGGAGGTGCTCGGCCGGGCACACTGCATCCTCGTCGATATCTGCGGCGTCAAGCGCGCAGTCGTCGGGGAAATGTCAGAAATTGCGCAGAAAAACGGCTTCCGCTACATCGGCGGACACCCGATGGCGGGCAAGGAGCAGGGCGGCTTTGTCAATGCGAGCGAATCGCTCTTTGACGGCGCCTCGATGATCCTGACGCCGGACGCCAATACCGATCTGCCGACGCTTGAAATGCTGAAAAATTACTTCACGGATATCGGCTTTGCGCACCTGACCTTCTCGAATCCGGACGAGCACGACCGGATCATCGCCTACACCTCACAGCTCGCGCATATCGTGTCGGGCGCATATGTCAAGTCCCCGACCGCACAGAAGCGGCGCGGATTCTCCGCGGGCAGCTTCCGCGACCTGACCCGTGTCGCGCGGCTCGATGAGGACATGTGGACGGAGCTGATGCTCGACAACCGCGAGTATCTCGCCGAGGAGCTGCGCGTGCTGATCGAGAACCTCAAGCCCTATCTCGAAGCGCTCGAAGCCAATGACGCGGAAAAGCTGCGCGGCTGCCTGCGCGAGGGCAGAATTCTCAAGGCATCCGCCGGCGGAAACTGATCGTACATCCGCGGCATCCGGACAGAAGCAGAACTGATTTGTGACAGACGGAACCCTGATGAGGAAGGAGAACCACCATGCATAAAACCATTCTGACGACGCCGGACGGCGCGTCCTACCCGATTCTGACCGGCAGCGGGCTGCTGAACACCGCAGGCGCGGAGATCGCCGCAATCAAGGCGCCCTGCCGCGTCATGATCGTCAGCGACAAAAATGTTGCGCCGCTCTACATGGAGCAGGCGAAAAAATCCTTTGCCGGCGCGGGATTCACCGTCTCGGAATTCGTCGTCAATCCCGGCGAGGAGAGCAAGTCGATCGCGGTTTTCGGCGCGCTGCTGGAGGCATTCTGCGAGGCGCACATGACCCGCGCCGACCTTGCAGTCGCGCTCGGCGGCGGTGTCATCGGCGACCTGACGGGCTTTGCGGCGGGCTGTTACCTGCGGGGCATCCCGTTTGTGCAGCTCCCGACAACGCTGCTTGCGGCGGTCGATGCATCCGTCGGCGGCAAGACGGCGGTCAACCTCGACCACGGCAAAAATCTCGCGGGCGTGTTCCACCAGCCGCTCGCGGTCATCTGCGACACCGACACCCTGCAAACGCTCTCGCAGCATGAGATTCACGACGGCTCAGCAGAGGCGATCAAGCACGGAATCCTCGATGATACGGCACTTTTCGAGATTTACGAGCACGGAGATCCCGAAAGCAGCTACGAGGAAATCATCGTGCGCTCGGTGATTTACAAGTCGAAGATCGTAACGGAGGACCCGAACGAGAAGGGTGTGCGCAAGCTGCTGAACCTCGGCCACACCGCCGCCCACGCGATCGAGCGGCTCAGTGATTTCGGCATTTCGCACGGTCACGCCGTCGCGATCGGCACGGCGATCGTCACGCGGGCTGCGGTCAGACGCGGCTTGCTTGCGGCCGATGCGGGCGAGCGCATCCTGTTCACGCTGCGCCGCGCGGGGCTCCCGGTCGTCTCGCCGTTCAGCCCGGACGATATGGCAAGGATCGCGGCGATTGACAAAAAGGCCGCAGCTTCTGACATTACGGTGATTCTGCCCGAGGCGATCGGCCGCTGCCGCATGGAAAAAATCCCGATCAGTGCGCTCTCAGCGCTCTTTGCGGACGGACAGGAGGCGCCGGCATGAACATAACCTGCTATCCGGGGACGCTCGCCGGAACCGTGCGGGCAATTCCGTCGAAATCGGACGCACACCGCAAGCTCATCTGCGCGGCGTGCTCGGAAAACGGCGGATTTCTGCCGCTGCGGGCGCCGTTTTGTGATGATATTGCGGCGACAATCCGCTGCCTGAGGTCGCTCGGCGCGGACTTCCGCGAGGCCGATGACGGGCTGTTCGTGACGCCGGTGCGGCGGCAGGCACACGCGCTGCTGGACTGCGGCGAAAGCGGCTCCACACTGCGTTTCCTGCTGCCGGTCGCAATGTGCCTGTGCGGGTCGATTTCCGTCACCGGCGCAGGCCGACTTCCCGAGCGCCCAATCCGGACGCTGACGGATGCAATGTCCGCGCATGGCGTACAGTTTTCGCAGGCCTCGCTCCCGCTCGATGCCGCCGGTTCACTGCGCGGCGGCGTTTACGAAATCCCCGGCAACATCAGCTCGCAATTCCTGAGCGGCCTGCTCATGGCGCTGCCGCTGTGCGCGGAGGACAGCATCATCCGGCTGACGACCCCGCTGCAATCGGCCGCCTATGTCGATATGACGCTGCAAACGCTGCGGCTGTTCGGCGCGGAAATCGCCGTCAGCGAAACGGGCGGCATCCCGGAATATCGCATAAAAGGGAAGCAGATGCTTCATTTTCCGGAGCACATTGAAATTGACGGCGACTGGTCGAATGCGGCATTCTGGCTGACGGCCGGCGCTTTGCAGGCGGATTCCCCGCTGACCGTTTCCGGTCTTTCGCCGGATTCGACACAGGGGGACAAGGCGATCTGTGGGATTTTGCAGCAGGCCGGCGCCGAGATTTCCGAGCGCTGCGGCGCTGTGACTGTTTCCTGTAATCGTGCATTGAATTTCGACGTATCTATGGAGGAAATCCCGGATCTTCTGCCAATTCTGGCGGTTCGGGCAGCACTCAGCGCAGAGGGGGCGTCGCACTTTCTGCACGCAGAGCGGCTGCGGCTGAAGGAGTCCGACCGGCTCACTGCGACTGCGAATCTGCTTCGTGCAATCGGCGGGCGGGTCGATGAGCTGCCGGACGGACTGACCGTCTACGGCGGACAGCTTCTCGGCGGAACCGTTGATGCACAGAATGACCACCGCCTCGTCATGGCGGCGGCGATCGCTGCGCTGCGATGCGGGCAGCCCGTGACCATTCTCGGCGCGGAGGCGGTCAACAAATCGTACCCGGGATTTTTCGATGATTACCGGGCGCTCGGCGGAAATGCCGTTCCGTCTGACACATGACGAAAATATGATTTTATTGCATTATATGAAATGAGAGAAGCCGCATGAAGATTCTGGTAACCGGCGGAACCGTGTTCGTCAGCCGATATGTCGCCTCGTATTTCGCCGGAAAGGGCCACACGGTCTCTGTGCTGAACCGCGGCAGCAGGCCGCAGCCGGAGGGCGTCCGGCATATCTGCGCAGACCGGCATGACCCCGGCAATATTTTGAAACAATCTTGCTTTGATGCAGTGCTGGATATCACAGCCTACACCGGCGAGGACGTCCGGCTGCTTGCGGACGCGCTCGGAGCGGTCGGGTGCTACATCCTGCTCAGCTCCAGCGCCGTCTACCCGGAGACGCTCCCGCAGCCCTTTCATGAGCAGCAGGCGGTTGGCAAAAACCGGTTCTGGGGCGATTACGGAGTAAACAAAATCGGCGCAGAATCTGCGCTTTTCGATTGTTTCCCGCAGGGCTATGCGATTCGCCCGCCATACCTCTACGGCCCGATGAACAACATCTACCGCGAGGCGTTCGTGTTTGAATGTGCCGAGCAGGGGCTCCCGTTTTACATCCCCGGCGACGGCAGTCTGCCGCTGCAATTCTTCCATGTCGGCGACCTCTGCCGCCTGATCGAAGCAGTCCTTGCGCAGCGCCCGCAGCAGCACATTTTCAATGCCGGAAATCCGGAGACTGTGGCCGCTGAGGATTGGGTAAAAATCTGCTATCATGCAGCCGGGAAAGAACCCGTTTTTCGTCGTATTTCCGAGGAAATCCCGCAGAGGAGCTACTTCCCGTTCTACCCGTATGCCTACCGTCTGGACGTCTCCGCGCAGCAAGCGCTGCTGCCGGAAACCGTCCCGCTGGAGCAGGGATTGGCTGAATCGTACCGCTGGTGGCACGGGCACCGCGGGGATGTGATCCGCAAACCGTTTTTGGATTATATTGCAAATAATTTTCAGGAGGGATAGCATGGCATCGAGTTTTGGTGAACGGCTGCGCGTGTCCGTTTTCGGCGAATCGCACGGGAACGGCATCGGCGCTCTGATTGAGGGGCTCCCGGCCGGTGAAGCGGTCGATTTTGACGCATTAGCGCGCTTTATGGAGCGCCGGCAGGGCGGCAGGAACGCCCTCTCGACCTCCAGAAAGGAGCCGGACATTCCGCGCTTCGTCTCCGGCATTTTTGAGGGCAAGACCACCGGATTCCCGGTCTGCCTCGAAATTGAAAACACGAACACGCGCTCCGGCGACTATCAGAATCTCGCCGACCGGCCGCGCCCCTCGCATGCCGATTACACCGCGTTCGTCAAGTGGCACGGGCATGCGGATATGCGCGGCGGCGGGCATTTTTCCGGGCGGCTGACGGCGCCGGTCTGCGCGGCAGGAGGCATTGCAAAGCAAATTCTTGTGCGGCGCGGCGTATTCGTCGGGGCGCATCTGCGTTCGGCGGCCGGGGTGCAGGATGATGCTTTCCCGCTGCTGCCGGATGCTGCGCTCTTTGATGCGGTTGCGGCGAAGGCGTTTCCGGTGCTGAATGATGCGCAGGGCGAGGCGATGCAGCAGGCGATCCTCGCGGCGCGGGCGGATGGCGACTCCGTCGGCGGCACGATTGAATGTGCCGTGACCGGGCTCCCCGCCGGGCTCGGCGACCCGATGTTTGACGGTGTCGAGAACCGGCTGGCGCGGGTGCTGTTCGGGATTCCCGCGGTCAAGGGCGTCGAATTCGGGGACGGCTTTGCGCTCTCCGATCTGCGCGGCTCGCAGGCAAACGACCCCTTCTGCATCGGCGAAAACGGCGAAATTCGCACGGAAACGAACCGGAACGGCGGCATCCTCGGCGGCATCACGACCGGCATGCCCGTCCGGTTCCGCGTGGGAATCAAGCCGACGCCCTCGATCTCCCGGCCGCAGAAAACCGTCTCCCTCTCGGCGCATCAGGAGACGCAGCTTGAGATCAAAGGCCGGCACGACCCCTGCATCGCACAGCGCGCCGTTCCCGTCGTGGAAGCGGTCGCAGCGCTCGTCACGCTCGATATGATGCTGACAGAGTAAAACTATTTTGAGAGAATCCTCATACAGCAAAGGAGAATAAATATATGGATTTAGCAGAGATTCGCACGGAGCTTGACGCGGTTGACAGCGAGCTGCTGGCACTGTTTGTCAGGCGCATGGATCTGATCGACAAGGTTGCGGATGCCAAGCGCCGCGACCCCTCCCGCCCGCTCTACGACCCGGTACGGGAGCGCGCGATTCTGATGAAGGTACGCGAAAATGCCGGCAGCCACGGCGATGCGGCGCACCAGCTTTTCCGCATGATTCTGGAGCTTTCCCGCGCACAGCAGGCCGCGCAGCTCATCCCGGCGACGAGTGTTGCGGCGCGGGTCGCGGCAATGTGCAGCCATGAGCAGGCAGTTTTCCCGCAGAGCGGCCGCATTGCGGTCTCCGGCGTCGAAGGCAGCCACGCGGGCTCGGCGGCAGACCGCCTGTTCCCGAAGGGCGATATCATGTTCGTGGACGGCTTCCGCGCGGTCGTGCAGGCGGTACAGGCGGGGCTCTGTCAGTTCGGCATCCTGCCGATCGAAAACAGCGTCAACGGCTCAGTCCGGCAGGTGTTTGATCTGCTGCGCGAGCCCGATCTGTGCATCGTCCGGAGCGTCCGGCTGCTGATCCGGCATGTGCTGCTGACGCAGAAGGATGCCAGAATCAGCGATATCAAGACAATCTACACGCATGAACAGGCGGCGGGGCAGTGCAGCAAATTCATTTCGTCTCTTGAGGGCGTGGATGTCATCCCCTGCACCAGCACGGCGCATGCGGCACAGCGCGCTGCGGAGGCACACGACAAATCCGTCGCGGCAATCGCGGGCGAGGCGTGCGCAAAGCTCTACGGCCTCTCCGTCCTGACCGACGCAATCCAGAATGAATCGAACAATGACACGCGCTTCCTCTGCATCGCAAAGGGCGCACAGTGCTTTGCCGGCGCGGAGCGCATGAGCATTCTCGTGAACTGCGCGAACTCGCCGGGCGCCCTCTATCAGATGATCGCGAAAATCTCCGCGCTCGGCATCAACATGTGCAAGCTCGAAAGTATGCCGATTCCCGGCACGAATTTCTCGTACCGGTTCTTTATGGATCTCGAATGCAATCTGCATCAGGACGGCGTGCTCGGGCTGCTCTGCGAGATGGAGCGCACCTGCGATTCCTTCACGCTGCTCGGCAATTACTCCGAAATGATCGGCTGAAAAAGGAGGACTACGATGACCGGATTCAAAACGCCCTACGGGCTGATCGGGCGAAAGCTCGGGCACAGTATTTCGCCGGAAATTCACATGGCGCTCGGCAATCCGCACTATTCGCTCTATGAGCTGGAGCCGGAGGAGCTTGCGGAATTCCTGAGCGACACGCGCCTCAAAGCGCTCAATGTCACGATCCCGTACAAGCTCGACGTCATCCCGCTCTGCGCATCGCTCGATCCGCTCGCCGAGGCGATCGGCAGCGTCAATACGCTGGTGCGGCAGGAGGACGGCACATGGAAGGGCTACAACACCGACGCCTACGGACTGCGCTGCATGATGCGCGCGGGCGGGCTGACCTTTGCGGGGCAGCATGTGCTTGTGCTCGGAAACGGCGGTGTTTCGCAGACGATTCAGGCGATCGCGAAGCTCGATGGCTGCGCGGCGCTGACTGTTCTCGACCTCGCCGGCACCGAATACAGCTACGATGACCTGCCGCGCTTCTTCGGGAGCACTACGCTGATCGTCAATGCGACGCCGGTCGGGATGTACCCGAAGGCGGGCGCATCGCTCGTCACGCTGACCGATTTCCCGAATCTCAGGGGCGTCGCGGATGTGATCTACAACCCGCAGCGCACCGCCCTGCTGCTTCAGGCTGAGGCGCTCGGCATCCCCTATGCCGGCGGGCTGACCATGCTCGTCGCACAGGCCAAGCAAGCGGCGGAGCATTTCTTCTCCCGCAGCATTGACGATGCAAAAATCGCCGAAATCGGCGCGGAAATGCAGCGCGATGCGGAAAATATCGTGCTGGTCGGCATGCCCGGCAGCGGAAAGACCGTCATCGGCGCGGCGCTCGGCAAGCTGACCGGCAGAACGGTCATTGACCTCGACGCTGAGATCGTGACGCGCGAAAACCGCAGCATTCCCGAGATTTTCGCGGACGGCGGCGAGCCGGTGTTCCGCGAGATCGAATCGGCGGTCGTGGAGGAGCAGAGCGCAAAGCGCGGCGTGATTCTCGTCACCGGCGGCGGCGTCGTCACGCAGGAGCGCAACTATGCCCCGCTGCGCAGCAACGGCAGAATTTATCAGATCTGCCGCCCGGTCTCCGAGCTGAGCCGCGAGGGGCGGCCGCTCTCGCTGGGCGCCGATCTTGACAAAATGGCGGAGACGCGGATGCCGATGTACCGGCGGTTTGCGCATGCCGCAATCGAAAACAACAGCACGCCCGAGGCTGCGGCGGCTGAGATCTGGAGGGATTTCTGTGCATATACTCGTACTGAATGGGCCGAATTTGAACATGCTGGGCGTGCGTGAGCCGGAGCACTACGGCACGGAGACCCTCGCCGATCTGGAGGCAATGATTTCGGAGGAGGCGGCGCGCCTCGGCATTACGGTCACGTTCTTCCAGTCCAATCACGAGGGCGCGCTCGTTGACAAAATTCAGGAGGCATACGGCACCGCGGACGGCATTCTGATCAACCCTGCGGCCTATACGCACACCAGCGTCGCGCTGCTCGATGCGGTCAAGGCGGTGCAGCTCCCGACTGTTGAGGTGCATATCTCCGACCCCGATTCGCGCGACGAATTCCGGAAGATATCCTATATCCGGCAGGCGTGCATCGCGACGGTCAAGGGCAAGGGCTTCCCCGGCTATCTGGAGGGGCTGCGGCTGCTGGCTGAACACATCCGCGAAAAATGACCTGAATCCGTATTTTTCCAAAGCTGACGCAAGCATTTCAGGGGGATTTCAAGTGAATTTCACGCCGCAGTCACAATCGGGCGGTACAATAAGACCATAGAGAACCGCAATCTCTATAAACTTTCCTCCCTTTCCTTAATTGTCAGCCGTCTACCCCGGCGGCATGACGCTCCAAAAATGAAAAGAACAGGCAGTGTATCATCCCGTGATCCCCGTCACCGATACACTGCCTGTTCTTGTCTGCGGGCAGTGCCCGCTGCCGTTTTGGCTTCGCGGGTTTCTTTTCGCATGCACCCAGTACCAATTAGGACGCAGCACAAGTGTGTGCTGCCCGCTTAGTTCACGCTCCCACGACTCACATATGAGGACTGCCGCGTGCACGCCCAAGCGTGCCCACATATTCGGCTGAGAAAAAACACTCTGCTCCGCTCATTATGGTGCGAAGCGAATTGGCAGCGGGGGCTCCCCGCTTGACATATGAGCGCAATTCTATTATAATATAGATGCACACGCCCAAAATTCAGAACGGAGGAACCCGCTATGACCATTCGGATAACCGGACAAGACATCCGCAGACAATTCACAGGAAATTACGGCATGGGGCTGTTTTGCTCACTGCTGGGGCTCGCCGTGCTCGGCTTCGGCGTGTGGTTCTGCGGAACCAACATGGGCTTTGGCAATTTGCTCACAATCATCCTGATCGTGCTCGCGGGGCTCTGCACCCTGCTCTGTCTCTGGATGCTGTTTAAGATGGCCTCCGCCGGCAGCCACCGCGTCTTCCGGAAGTACGGCTCGCCGGAAATCCTCGCCGAGTACATCAATTCCGGCGCCGATGACGCCTACTTCCTCACTTTGGGGCAGGCAAATGCCCCCTTCGGCCTGATGATCACCGACCGCTTCATCGTCAGCGCGTTCAGCTATGCCGATTACCTCGAGCTCAAGGATATTCGCACGCTCCAGCCGACCTTCCTGCCCGATGTGCATACCGTCTATATCGGCAGAACGCCCGGCGCGATGCTCGGCGCTGCGGTCGCCAATGCCGCGGCAGAGCACTACCGCCGGACGCACGCGGTCAACCCGAACCTGCGTTACGATTACATCGTGATCCGCGATGCGGACAATGTGCGGCACCAGTATGCCGTGCAGCGTCAGGATATGGAGGCGGTGATCAATACGCTGATTCATCTCGCGCCGCAGATGACAATTCTCGAACCGAAGCCGGTCTGAGTGAAGGCATACGAAAACGCCTCCGCTGCACGGAACCATGTGCGGCGGGGGCTTGCTTATTTGGCCAGTTCCCGTTCAATTTCCATCACGATATCGCTCATTTTCACATTCAAAGCTGTTGCGACACGGTACAGCGTCTCCAGCGTCGGCTTCCGCTCGCCGCGCTCAGATGCGTCCTGCCGATATCGGCCAGACCGCTCAGCACCTCCTGCGAAAGCTCCTTCTGATTGCGGAACCTTGCGATCACCATTCCGACGGTTTTGGAATCTAATGTTGATTGATACATATGTGTTCACCTCTATCATTAGCATACACTGTTATTCGCCTATCATTGAACACTTATGTATTCAGTCTATCGCGTGTGGCTGACAAAATGAACACATATGATTACATTTATTTGTGGATTATTCATATTGATTTTTTACATTGTCTGTGATATAATAAAGCAAAATGAACACATATGTATTCATAACTGTATATGAAAGGATGATGAAATATGTCCTACAAAATCAAAGCAATCTTATGTTTATCCATGATACTGCCGTGCTTTCTGCTTGGCTCCTGTGGTTCTGATACACAACCCGCTGCATCTTCTGATGCTGATACGCAACCCGCTGTATCTTCTGATGCCGGTTCATCTGAAGAGGACAAAACCGTGCACCTCAAAAAGGCATATGAACTGCTTTGTGATGCAGCTGTAACAATGGAGAACATTTCAGACGTCATCGAAACTGCATGGCATTATGCAATTTATGAAGATAATCCAAACGTGTCCGAACTAGCGTACAAAACAGGATTAAGTGAACAGGACTTGATAAATGCAGGCGCATCGGATTATAATCTTGATGACCTTTTTACTGGTGTAGATTGCTGTATGTCAGTCATGCGGACTGATGACTCATATTATAAAAGTGCAAAAGACAATATAGAAGAAGCAAAAAAAGAAATTCGGTCTGCAACAGACGATTTGAACCATTATGAAGATATGAGAAACTTTTATACAACTTCACTGTCCTATTATGAATGGCTGGAAAAAGCAACCGGAAGCTATAAGGAAGCAACGGCATTGATTGACGACTATGAAACCAAACTTAGAGAATTCAAGAACGACATGGATCTCGACTTCGGTTAAAAACACCACCCGCTGTATTTCGGTACAGCGGGTGGTTTGTTCTTTCGCACCGTTTCGGCAGATTTCGCATATCATAGAGCAATCCGGAAACGGAGATCCATAGAACAAAGGAGCGTGAATCATATGAATCCGAAGAAACGGCTGCTGACGGCGGGCGGCGATCTACGGCAGCTCACGGCGGCGAGGATGCTCGCGGAGAATTTCAGCGTTTCGGTGACCGGCTTTGACCGGTTCGGCACCCTGCCGCCGGAGGTACATGCGGCGGAGCATCTGCGGAATATCCCGGCGGGGCTCGATGCGCTGCTTCTGCCGATGCCGGTCACACAGGACGGCGTGTTCCTGCACGCCCCCTTCAGCAGCAGCAGCATGACGCTGAGCGCGCTGCTTCCGCTTGTCAGACCCGGCGGGGCGGTTCTCGGCGGGCGCATTTCCGAGGCAGAGCGCAGGGCGATCGAGGCGGCCGGGCTGCATGCGGCAGATTATGCGAAGGCGGAGGCATTTGCGATCCGCAATGCGGTTCCGACGGCGGAGGGGGCGATCCAGCTCGCGATGCAGGAGCTGCCGGTCGTGCTGATGCATCTGCCCTGTTTGATTATCGGTGCGGGGCGGGTGAGCCGTGCCTTGCAGCCGCGGCTGAAGGCGCTCGGCGCGGAGGTCTGCGTCGCGGCAAGGCGGTGTGATGACCTTGCGCGGAGCAAAGGCCGCATGCGTACACCTGCGGGGAGTGAATAAATTGTAAACTTTTTCTTGATACCTTGACAAACGATATACTTCGTGATATGATATATAGCGAAGGGAGGAGTATGATATGGATATACAGCTGAAACGCGGCTTGCTCGATATCTGTGTTCTCGCGGCGATCAAGAATGAAGACACCTACGGATATCAGATCATCAAGGAGCTCAAGCCGTATCTGGAGCTTTCCGAATCAACTCTGTATACGATCCTGAAACGCCTCGAGGCGGCGGACATGCTGACAGTCCGGAGCGTCGAGCATGATGGCCGGCTGCGGAAATACTACCACATCAAGGAGCCGGGGCTCAGGCGGATTGAGGAATTCAAGGCAGACTGGAATGAGATTCTTTCCATTTACGAGTTTATCACAAGAGAGGACATGAACTATGAATAAGGAAACTTTCCTGACAGAATTGCGTGCAAAGCTGTACGGCCTGCCGCCGGAGGATATCGAGGAGCGGCTCGCGTTTTACAATGAGATGATCAATGATCGGATGGAGGACGGGCTGACGGAGGAGGAAGCCGTCGGAGAGATCGGAAGCGTCGATACGGTCGTGGAGCAGATCATGGCGGAGATTCCGTTCACCGCGCTTGTCCGGACAAAGGTTCGCCCGAAGCGGAAGCTCAAGGCATGGGAGCTCGTGCTGCTGATCTGCGGGGCGCCGGTCTGGTTCCCGCTGGCGATCGCGGCGTGTGCGGTTGCATTCTCGCTTTATATTGTGATCTGGGCGGTTCTGATCAGCCTGTATGCGGCAGACCTGTCCCTCACGGCCGGCGCGATCGCGTCGCTCGCGGGCATCGCGGTGTATCTCAAGGCAGGCAATCCGGCGGGCGCGGCATTTGCCATAGGCGCGGCAGCGGTCTGCGCGGGGCTTGCCATTCTGCTGTTTTTCGCCTGCATCTGGCTCACGCAGTATGTCATTTACGGCACAAACAGGCTCATGCTGAGCATTAAAAAATCATTCGTCGGCAAGGAGGACTAAGACATGACTAAGACAAAGAAATGGATCATCGCGGGCGCGGCACTTCTGGGCGCCGGCATCATCACCTGCACTGCGGCACTTGCGGCGCTCGGCTTCGATTTCAAAAAGCTCGGGACAGTCGAGCTGGTAACGAATACCTATGAGGTCAGCGGGGATTTTGAGAATATCACGATCACCGGCGATACCGAGGATATCACCTTTGTGCGCTCGGAGGACGGGAGCTGCAAAGTTCTCTGCCGGGAGGAAAAGGATGCGCTGCATCAGGTCACCGCTGAGAACAATACGCTGACGATCACCAAGAACAGCGCGCGCAAAATCCGCATCTTCAGCATCATGGCGGAGAGTCCGAAGATCACCGTCTATCTTCCGAAGGATTCCTATGACGCGCTGAAAATCAACGCAGATACGGGCGATGTGACGATCCCGGATGCATTTTCGTTCGGGCAGATCAGCGTCACGCTCGACACCGGCGACTGCACCTGCAATGCATCGGCTTCGGACAAAATCAGCATCCGGACCGATACGGGCGATATCCGGCTCTCCGGCATTTCCGCTGCCGGGCTGGAGCTCACCTCGGATACCGGCGACATGAAGCTCACGGACGTCACACTAAGCGGCGAGCTCCGCATTGAGGAGGACACCGGCGATGTGACCGCGCAGAATCTGACCTGCACGAAATTCACCGCAAAGGGCGAAACAGGCGACCTTTCCATGACGAATGTGACCGCATCGGAGGCGTTCGATCTGAAAAGCGACACCGGCGATATCACATTCAGCGGCTGCGATGCCGAGGCCATCTATGTCCGGACCGATACCGGCGATGTGACCGGCACGCTGCGCAGCGACAAGGTATTCCTGACCGAAACGGATACCGGCGATGTCAGTGTCCCGAAGACGGTCACGGGCGGCAGATGCGAGATCTCGACCGATACCGGCGATATCCGCATCAAGGTGCAGTAAACAAAGCAGTCATCCGTGCGGCGCCCTGCCGTGCGGATGACGCGCCCCCGAACACTTCGGAAAAGGAGGTCTTATCAGTTGGTACAGCTTTTTTACGGCGGCGTGCTTGCGGCTTCCCTCATCTGTGCCCTGATCTATATTTTCATGTGGCACCGTCATTTTGATGTGCATTTCACGATGATCTTCACGCTGGTGCCGGTCGCTTGCCTCGGCTATTTTCTGTTTTCGGTATCAAAGAGCCTCGGCGAGGCGCTGTTTGCCATGAAAATCATCTATCTGGGCGGCTGTTTTTTGCAGCTCTTTATTGTGTTCAACCTGTTCGGGCTCTGTCAGATCACGCTGAACAAATGGCTGCGGGCGGTGCTGTTCGCGTTCATGACCCTGCTCTACCTGCCGATTCTGGACATCGGCAGCGGAACCGTCTTTTACCGGGAGCTGTCATTCGCGGTCAGGGGCGGAAACGCAGTCCTGACAAAGAGCTACGGCTTCTGGCATACCGTTGTCTACGCGGCATTTTTTGCATTTTTCGCCGCCGGTATGGCAGCGGTCTGCTATGCATGGATGAAAAAGCGGCAGGTTCCGCGGACGGTGCTCTGCCTGCTGGTTCTGCCCTATGTGATCTGCGTGCTGAGCTTTTTCATCTTCCGCAGGCTCATTCCGCACATCGACATTGTGCCGCTCGGCTACCTGATCGCCGAGATCATGTACCTCATCATTGCATACCGCGTCAATCTCTACAACGTCAGCGATACCGTGATCGACTCGATGGTGAAGGAGCAGGGCATCGGCTATGTCTCGTTTGATTTCAAAAACCGCTACCTCGGCAGCAATGAAACCGCAAAAAAGCTGCTGCCGGAGCTTGCGGATACGGCGGTCGATGAGCTGTTCGGCTATAAGCCGGCGCAGAGAAAAATCCGTCGCTTCCTCGACAGCTTCAAGGCAGACCCGCAGAAAAACACGTTTCTCTATACATTCTCCGGCGAACGCGCCGAGGATGACCGCATCTACAATGTGAAGGTCAATTACCTCTATGACAGCGACCGCAAGCGCGGGTATATCGTCACCTTCACGGACGACACCGCGAATCAGAAATACATCCGTCTGCTGGATACCTATAATGAGGACCTGCGGAAGGAGGTCGAGGCAAAAACACAGCATATCGTGGAGATGCACGACAATCTCATCATGAGCCTTGCGATGATGGTCGAGAGCCGAGACAATTCGACCGGCGGGCATATCAAGCGGACAAGCGAGGGCGTGCGCATTCTGATCGAGGCGCTCACGGCCGAGCAGAAGCTGCCGCTGACGGAGGAATTCTGCCGCGCTGTCATCAAGGCGGCGCCGATGCACGACCTCGGCAAGATCAATGTCGATGACGCGGTTCTGCGAAAGCCCGGCCGGTTCACCGACGAGGAGTATGAGAAGATGAAGCATCATGCGGAGGAGGGTGCGCGGGTCATTCACAAGATTCTGCTCCAGACCGACGACGAGCTGTTCAAGACCGTCGCGGAGAATGTGGCGCACTATCACCACGAGCGCTGGGACGGCTCGGGCTATCCCACGGGACTTTCCGGCGAGGACATCCCGCTGGAGGCGCGGATCATGGCGGTTGCCGATGTGTACGATGCGCTGGTCAGCAAGCGCGTATACAAGGAGGCCTTCGGATTTGAAAAGGCGGACCGGATCATCATGGAGGGCATGGGGAGCCAGTTTGACCCTGCACTGAAGGATGCGTATGTCAGCGCACGCCCGCGGCTGGAGGAATACTATCTGGGGCTAGCGGAAAATGAATAACCGGAATTTATAAATCAATCTCTTTTAGGAATTGTGCTGCTGAGATTAAACGGGATTTAGAGGTTTAATAAATGAAAACAAAGAAAAGGAATCCGTTTAAGGTGATCGGACTGGTATTACTTGTCCTTTTTATAGTATGTGCTTTATTTATCGCGGGACTTCATTTTTACGATAAAAGCAGTTTGAAAAAAGAGTCAGAGCTGATCCGTCAGAAAGGTCAGCTTGTTGAAATTGACGGTAAAAAAATGAATATCTACACCGAGGGCAGCGGGGAAAAGGTGCTTGTATTCATGGCCGGTGCGAATACCCCTGCCGTAATCTATGATTTTAAGCCGTTATACAACCTGCTCAGCGATGAATACAGGATCGTAGTCATAGAAAAATTCGGTTACGGTTACAGTGACGATACAGACGGTGACCGCAGTCTCAGCACCATGCTTCGGCAGGACAGAGAAGCACTGAAAAAAGCAGGTGCAGAAGCCCCGTATATCCTTTGCCCCCATTCTGCGTCGGGACTTGAAGCAATAAGCTGGGCGGCTCAGTATCCTGATGAAGTGGAAGCAATCATAGGCCTTGATATGGCTGTTCCGGAGCAGTTTGATTATCAGATCGGTGATTTAGACAAGGTCAGGACACAGACATATGAAGAAGCAGTTGCAGAAAATGATTTTTACAATTTCTGGATGTATGATATGGGCGGATACAGACTGTATCCTATCACAAAAATATTTCCTGCCGCTGCAAGCGATAAGCTGACGAAAGAGGAACAGGCTGAGTATAAGGCGATCACCTACCGCTGGTACAGTCAGTTTTACAAAACAGCGATGTTCAGAGAGGGACTGGCGACAGAGCAGCAGGTCAGCGATTACAAGGCACTGCGCAATACTGAAAAACCGAATGTCCCGACTCTGCTGTTCGTATCACAGGACAAAGCAGCCTTTCATGCGATGCTCGGAGAAAACGGATTAGAGAAATGGAAAAAGATCCACGAAAACTACATTGACGGTCTTTCAAACGGCAGGATCGTTCAGTTGGATTGCGGACACTATGTTCATGTTGAAGCCCCTGAACAGATCGCCTCTGAATTAAGAAAATTCATTGATGATCTTGACAGCTGATCTCTGATTGATTGCAGGAACACTTTTCTGAATGGGAGTAAATAAAAACGCGAGCCTGAGAATCCGAATTCTCAGGCTCGCTGCCGTTTATTTCTCCTTGACGCGCTTACCGCAGATATGCTCCGGCGTCAGCGCAAGACAGAGTGTTTTTTCGCCGAATGCCCGAATCTCCCTGTCGATGTAATCCTCATCCTGCGTGAATTTGTAGCTGAGCTGCCTGCTGATCTCAATGACCCGCTCCGGATCGTCGATCAGCGTAATCCGCCCGAATACGATCACGCTCCGGATCGTCAGCGCCCAGTCGCCCTCCTCGCGGACACCGCTGTCATACACACAGAAGGATGCCTTCTCACAGCGGCGCAGCGCATCAATCTTGTGCCCGCTTTTTCCGCCGTGGAAATAGAGCTTCCCGTCTGCCTCACAGTACCAGTGGTTCATCGGCATCCCGTAGGGGTATCCGTCATCCCCGATGACCGAAAGCACGCCGCGCGGTTCCTCCCGCAGCAGCGCCCGGCATTCGTCATCGGAGAGCTGTTTATTTTTTCTGACCAGTTCCCGAAACATCGCCGCATCATCCTTTCATATTGTAAATTATTATGATGATTTGACCCACAAAGCCGGAAGGACAGATACTCCGGTGCTTGTTATATCTATTCCGTTTTCAAAAAGCTCCTGTCCGCCCCATGTACTTCCTTCATCCATTTTTGGTGCTAATCCATTCTCTGCTTGTCCTCTTAGCCAATAAGAACAAAGACCTGTTCGGTAATGACATACCGCGCCGTTTGCTTTTGCATAAGCTGTTGCCCCGCTCGGAGGAATTAATGAGCCGTAACCGTAGCTTTTTATTTGTTCAACAGAGAGGAGCCACACAGAACATCTGTTATCATCTGCATCATCCGGAAGAATCATTGACTTTTGCGCATCACTGAATGCCGTATTATAGAAATCATGATTCAGCCAGTTGCACAGATCCGAATCAAGCCAAGAAACAGTTTCAGATGTATTATGATACGGACGGCAATCCAATCCGTGTAAAGAAACCAATAGTGCTCTGCCGTCCTGAATATCTATAACCTTCCATTCGATCTCCTCTGTTCCGTTGCCTTCATTTCCGTCCTGCTCATATCTTCCGAAAAAGACAGTATTGCCAACCACCAGTTCACCGGTCAGCGGTTCGGCATCCGGTTCGATTGCGTGTTGCTTTGCCGGGAAAGCATTATTAACGCTTTCCACATCGCAACTTGGAACCCTCTGAACTGAAACCTCATTACTTTGATTTCCTCGGCGGAAGTCTTGAATATGATTGCTTATCCATTTGGTAAGATGATAATCATAACCCGTTACTGTACGGTCTTCATAAGTATATTCGCTTCCGGTTCTTTTATCAAAGAACAGTATCGTTTGCCCGGACTGAGAATAATACAAACCGTTTCTTTCCATATAAGTGATTCTGGCATCAGGCAGATAATGTTTGATTTCTTTGTTAAGTATTTTGATAGCATCTTCATCGGGGTTAACCCATGTTTGGGAAGAATCCCAGACCTCCGATTCGATTCGGTTTAGGCTTGTATATTGATTAACTCTGCTTCCACAGTAAAAAACCTCTTCTATACTGTCATGAGACATCTGCAAAATAGTTGCTTCTGTGCTGTAATAAATACTGCCGAATGAATCAAGCTCAGCGGAAAGACTGTCATACATATACAGATACGGTCCGTCAATATAACCTACCGTTGCTGCGCCGCCGTCGAACAAAAAAGTGGAAGGAACTTCCTTTGCACAGCGGACAGCGTTTTGCCCGTCGCGCTGATATAGCCTGAATGATACAGGATAACTGTATATTCCGTCTTGTTCGTGTTCTGCGAAAACACAAGCAACCATGTAGTCTTCTGCTTCATTGATATACGCGAAAGGTATTCCAGAGCGATCCACGCTTCCAGGTCCGGATATCATATTTGTGAAGCGGATGCTGCTATCCTCTGCAAGAAATTTACAATAATCGTAACGTGTTTCCGGAAGAGCGAGGTTCTGAGACGCATCATTTTCAATTTGAAGAAGCTCGCGTCCATAATCAGTCAGAAAGCCTCCGAGCTTTTTCAACGGGATTCTGATCTGTATGTCCTCCTCACCGATACCGCTTCCCCATACATAGGGTATAAACTCAAAAACGAACTCCTGATCTTCGATATACCATATATAGCTCGCATATTCCTGCATTGCTTCTAGTTTTTCAAAAGCAACATCAAACAGTTGTGCTTTCAGATTCTCCTCAAGACCAGATTCATACTGAACCAGATATGCGATAAATTCTTTGCTTTCGGCAAGCAGCTGCTGCAATTCCACTGCCTGATTCTTTCTGATATCATAAAGAAAGGCCTTTCTCGGGTATATACTGGAACCGGTATTTGTATAATAGCAGTTATCTATCTTAATTGATAAATAACGTGAGGTTTCAGAAGCAATTACAGAAGACACTGCATATCCGTTTTTTAAGGTATCCGGGTCAGATGAGTTTTCCGAAATGTTATTTTCAGCCGGAAACAGTGCATTTTCAAACGCTTTTTGTAACGCCGATACCCGTTGCGAATCAGAACAGACCATCTGAGGTTTTGTCCCTCTAAGGTAAAAGGGATTATTTCCTCCATAGTCATAGCTTTCTGCAAACGATACCGTTTGAAATGAAACATCTTCTTGAAATGAAACATCTTCAGAAGCAGAATTGTTCTCCGCCAAAGAAGACTCACTGTTTCCGTTACTGGAGGTTTGCATCAAATCCTGCGCAGTCTTTTGGGCTTCTCCGCAGGAAGATAATATGGAACAGCAAAATATAATCGAAAGAAAATAAAGAATGTTCCTATTCATCGTTACCCTCCTAATCCAAAACTCCCCAACTAAGGTGTCAATAAAGCAGTGCTTTATAATAATGTATCCAAATTAATAATGTCTGTTCCCCCGTCAATGGAATTCCTCATTCGGATTCAGCGTTGCCGGAGACTTCCAGCGGATGCCGTAATCGCTGCGCAGGATCATGCGCTTTGCCATCCAGTATTCCTTGCAGAAGTCGTAATAGCCGCGCTCATGCTCCAGCGCCTCGTCGATCTTTTCCTCCAGCTCATAGCGGATCGCGAGGTACTCCGGCGTTTTCTCGACCGGATCAAAGATCGGCTCATTGTCCTGCGATTCCTTTGCCTCAGCGAGAACGGCTGCATAGTCCTCCGGGCCGATATCCTCCTGAAGCGCCCGTTCGATCTCCGGGGTCACGCCCTCCGCGGTGTTCATCGCGCTTGCGATAATGGAATAGGCGCTGTCGCGCAGATCGAGCAGCTCACCGTTTTCGAGAACCTGAACGCCCTGCTTCAGGAGCTGCCGGACGCAGTTATGCCCGCGCTCGGCATATTCGAGCGCTTCCGGCCAGAAATGCGCCTCGGCATAGGTATCCGCGGTATCCTGACAGTAGCGCAGGCAGTCAGACCATCTGCCCTCTGCTTCGAGCAGAGTCAGGGCGCTTTTGCAGCTTTCGATGGCAGGATGCGACCGCCACGGATCGAACTGCATGGAATGGAACTGCTGAAGGAGCAGGCAGGTATAGAGCTGATCGACGGCAGCATCGGCGGTCGGGTGCGCCTCGACGGCGCTGGTCACGCGCTCGAGCATATGCTCCGTGAATTCGACGCCGAGGTCTGCGGCGCGTTCGTTGTTCAGCTCATTGAGGTAGTCCATCAGCGCGAGCTGTTTTTCCTGTTCGGAATGCTCTGTGCTCTGCAAAAACAGCGCAAGCTGTTCACCGGCTTCCTTTAGCTCCTGATAGTGAGCCTCGTCCTTGATATAATGCATGACTGTGCCTCCTTAGCGAGCGGTTTTCCCGGAATCGGCGCAGAAAATCCGCGTCATCCGGCATTTAGTTTATCATACCATAATTTCGCGCAGTTGTCAAGTGAAATGCAGAAAAAATACACAAGTGCCCGCCTCCATTTCGCTTCGCACCATAATAAGATAAGCCGAGTGTTTTTTCTCAGCCGAATATTTTGGCACGCTTGGGCGTGCAGCCGGCAGTGCCGGCCTCCATTTTGGCTTCGCGGGTTTCTTGTTGCATGCTCCCAATCTTATTCAGGACACAGCACAGGAGTGTGCTGCCGCGGGGAGCCCCCGCTGCCAATTCGCTTCGCACCATAATAAGATAAGCCGAGTGTTTTTTCTCAGCCGAATATTTTGGCACGCTTGGGCGTGCAGCCGGCAGTGCCGGCACTGCCGGCCGGCAAAAATGCCATAGAGCCCTTTTCAGAGTTCTATGGCATCGCAGATTACATATCACCGGAATGCGCCGATCTTGCGGAATTTTTCATAGCGCTCATCCAGCAGCTCCGGGATCGGCAGTGTTTGCAGCCGCATGATCTCATCCAGCAGGAAGCGCTTGAGTGCCGAGCAGATTTCCCGCTCAGACTTCCCCTCCTCACGGATGATCTTCTCGATCACCTCAAATTTCAGCAGATCGTATGATGTGAGCTTTAGGTGCTCCGCCGCATCGGGCGCCTTTGTCGCATCCTTCCAGAGAATGCTCGCGCAGCCCTCCGGCGAAATGACCGAATATACGGCATTTTCGAGCATGATCGCAGTATCGCAGACACCGAGCGCGAGTGCGCCGCCGCTGCCGCCCTCCCCGACGATCACGGAAATGATCGGCGTTTTGAGCCCCATCATCTCATAAAGGTTTTCTGCAATGGCAAGCCCCTGCCCGCGCTCCTCGGCATCAATGCCGCAGTAAGCGCCGGAGCTTCCGATGAAGCAGATGACCGGTCTGTGGAATTTTTCCGCCTCCTTCATCAGGCGGAGCGCCTTGCGGTAGCCCTCGGGCTCCGGGCAGCCGAAATTGCGCTTCATGCGCTCCTCGATGGTCTCGCCGCGCTCCATCGCGATGACAGTAACGGGGATGCGGTTGATATAGCCGATGCCCGCGACGATCGCCGCGTCATCGCCGAAGCGCCGGTCACCGTGCAGCTCGACAAAATCATCGACCATATGCTCAATATAATAAGAACCCATCGGGCGCTTGCCGTTGCGTGCCGCCTGAACGCGCTCATAGGCGGTAATGCTGTCAGCCTTTGCCATTTGAGGAATCCCTGCCTTTCCGTTTATTCTTCCAGATAATGCTGTACCCAGATGCAGCCTGCAACTGCCGCAATGAGGACAAGAATAAGAAATCCCAGTCCGAGAATCAGAATGACCTTTTTCATACGGGAATCGTCCCGCTCCTCCAGCTTCATCTGAAGCCGGACACGCAGCTCCGGATCCGCATCCGGATTTGCCGCATAGATTTCATTAAGTTCCCGGCAAAGATGCTCCTGCGCGGGATACATGAATGCAAAATACTCTGCATAATCAGCGTGATGCCGGATTTTATACCGGACATGTGCATTGTTGACGATTCTCGCCAGTTCGGAGAGGAGTAATTTGCCGATGAACAGCGCGGCGAGCACGGCAAAGACCTGCCACAGATGACCGGCATCCGAGAGCATCACAAAACCGGCGCCGGCTCCCGCGATAAACGCAAGAATCGAGAACAGCTCCAGAAATGCGCCCCAGCCGGATTCGCGGTATGCAGTATACGGATAAGATATCGTACCGGCATTGCCGGTGTACTGTCTTGCGCCAAGATGCCGTTCTGCGAACCGGGCGTTTTTCCGCTCGAAATGCCTGCGAAGGGCTTCCGGAATCTCACACATGCTTATGCAGTGCGAGCAGCTTTGCGAGGGTGTAGGTCATGCGCGGGCGCTCCTCGATCAGATCGACAAAGCCGTGCTCAAGCTGAAATTCTGCACGCTGGAAGCCGGCAGGGAGCTTTTCGCCGGTTGTCTGCTCGATGACGCGCTGCCCGGCAAATCCGATCAGCGCCTTCGGCTCCGCGATGATGATATCGCCCTGCATGGCAAAGCTCGCGGTGATGCCGCCGGTGGTCGGGTCGGTCAGAACGGCGATATAGAGCAGTCCCGCCTCCGAATGGCGCTTGACCGCACCGGAGACCTTTGCCATCTGCATGAGGGAGAAGATGCCCTCCTGCATTCTCGCGCCGCCCGATGTGATAAAGCCGACGACCGGCAGATTCTGCGCGGTGGCCTTTTCAAAAAGTCTGGTGATCTTCTCGCCGACGACCGTGCCCATGCTGCCCATCATAAAGGCGGAGTCCATTACAAACAGCGCCGTGTCATTGCCCTCGATCTTCGCTGTTCCGCAGAGGACGCCCTCATTGAGCCCGCTTGCCTTTTCGGCCTTATCGAGCTTCTGTGCATAGTCCGGGAATTTGATCGGGTCTTTGGATTTCAGCTTTTTGTCGATCTCCTGGAAGCTGCCCGCATCGACGGTCGCCTTCAGCCGCTCGACGGCGCGCATCCGGAAGTAGGTGCCGCATTCGGGGCAGATGCAGTGATTTTCCACATAGTCCGCATACGCGATCTCCGCGCCGCAGCTCTTGCAGACACGGGGCGGCTGCTGTTCCGCGCTGCCCTTGGTAATCGAGGTAAAGAAGTCCCGGATCCCGCTCATACCGCTGCCTCCTCCTTCGGCTGAACCACAAAGGAAAATTCCGCCTTTACGCAGAGCTTTCCGTCAACATAGCCCTCTCCCTTTGCAAAATAGAAGGGCGCCTTTGCTCTTGTAATTTCGCATTTTGTCTCAAAGACATCGCCCGGCACGACCGGATGCTTGAAGCGCACCTTATCGAGCCCGGCAAACAGCGTCAGCGGCTGCGAGCCGTCCGGCTGCCGTTCCAGGCAGACGCAGACAGACTGCGCCATGATCTCGCACAGAATGACCCCCGGTACGACCGGGTGTCCCGGAAAATGCCCGTCGAGGAACCATTCCGTGCCTTCGATTTTCTTTTTTCCGTGCGCAGCACCGTCGATCAGCTCTGCTTCATCCAGCAAGAGCATGCTGTTGCGGTGCGGCAGCAGCTCCATGATCTCTGTGCGATTCATGTAGATTCCTCCGTTTCCGGCGGGCAGTGCCCGCCTCCATTTTGGCTTCGGCCGGCAGTGCCGGCTGCCAATTCGCTTCGCACCATAATAAGCTGAGGCGAGGTTCTTTTCCCAGCCGAATATTTTGGCACGCTTTCGCGTGCAGGCGATGAGGATTACGCCCAATCACCAACAGGCGAGAAGAAAATTTATGTAGAGCAGTTTGCCAAGACGGCGCTTTGCTGTATCGGCAGCGGGCACTGCCCGCTCTGAGAGGGAACCTTAAGAGAGGGGAGAGAATAAGCGAGCGAAGCGAGCGCTCTCTCCCCTCTCTTGTGGTTCTCTCTCAGGTTCGCGCCCCTGCGCCCATGAAAAGGATATGTCGGACAAACATGTGAAAAGCGCATTATTACAATTCGCCGCTTTCCATGCCCGAATCCCGCAGAGAGCAAAAAATGCAGGACTCCCGAACAGAAAATACAAAAAAACCTTATTCTTACTCCGCTTTGATGAACGCGATGCAGGCATTATGCCCGCCGAAGCCGAGCGAGGTCGAGAGCGCCATGCTGAGCGGCGTTTCGACGGCATTGTTCGGCGTGATATCAAGGTCGCATTCGGGGTCTGCTTCCTTGTAATTGATCGTCGGCGGCACGAGATTCTGCTCCAGCGCCTTGACGGCAGCGATCGCCTCGATCGCGCCGGCCGCACCGAGCAGGTGTCCGGTCATGGACTTGGTCGAGCTGACATGCAGCGCCCTTGCCTTCTCCTCGCCGAACGCCTTTTTGATTGCCAGCGTCTCAGTTTTATCATTCAGCGGGGTGCTGGTGCCGTGTGCATTGATATAGATTTCGCCCGCGGGGCAGTCGAGCCCGGTCTCCGCGAGCGCATCCGCGATTGCCTTTGCGGAAGCCTTCGCCTCGCCATCCGGCGCTGTGACATGGAATGCATCGCAAGTGCTGCCGTAGCCTGCGATTTCCGCATAGATTTTTGCGCCGCGTGCCTTTGCGTGCTCATATTCCTCAAGGATCAGCGCGCCCGCGCCCTCGCCCATGACAAAGCCGTTTCTGCGCTTGTCAAAGGGAATCGAGGCGGCATCCTTATCGCTGCTCTCGGTGAGCGCCATGCAGTTGATGAAGCCGGACATTGCCAGCTCATGAATGACCGCATCCGCGCCGCCCGCGATCATCGCGTCGGCATAGCCGTGGCGGATTGCCCGCATCGCCTCGCCGATCGCGTTTGTACCGGTCGCGCAGGCAGTCGTGACATCGAGGCACGGGCCGTTTGCGCCCGCATGAATCGCGATCATGCCGGCCGCCATATTGGCGATCATTTTGGTGATGAAAAAGGGCGAAACGCGCTGCGGACCGCGTGTCAGCAGGTTGTTGTGCTCATTGACAAAGGTCTCGAAGCCGCCGATGCCGGAGCCGAAGTACACGCCGAGGCGGTCGGGCTCGATCTTTCCGCTGATGCCGGAGTCGTCCAGCGCCTGCTGTGCCGCCGCGAGTGCATACTGCTCATAGCGGTCAGTCTGGCGAACCTCCTTTGGCTCCATGTAATCCTTCGGGTTGAAGTCCTTGACCTCTGCGGCAAGCTGCGCCTTCAGCCCCGAGGCGTCAAAGCGCGTGATCGGGCCGATGCCGTTTCTGCCGTTTTTCAGCCCGTCCCAGTAGCTCGCAACATCGTTGCCCAGCGGCGTGATCGCCCCGAGCCCCGTTACAACAACTCTTCTGTTCATATCAGGTTCCTCCGTGGAATGCATTTTTCAGGAAATCGCGAGTCCGCCGTCGATGCGGATAACAGTGCCGGTCAGGTAGTCGGATTCCGGCGAGGCGAGGAATGCGGCGAGATTTGCGACATCCTCCGGGGTTCCGGCGCGCTTCATCGGAATCTGGCCGATGTACTGATCCTCCAGCCCCTTTGTCATGTCAGTCGCGATGAAGCCCGGCGCGATCGCATTGCAGGTGACATTGCGCGAAGCGAGCTCTCTCGCCGTGACCTTCGTCAGCGCGATGACACCCGCCTTCGAGGCGGCATAGTTCGCCTGGCCCGCCGTGCCGAGCAGCGCCGAGACAGAGGCCAGATTGATGACCTTGCCGTATTTCTGCTTCATGAACGTGCGGTAGCATGCCTGTGTCATATTGAATGTGCCCTTGAGATTGGTATTCAGCACGGCATCGAAATCCGCTTCCTTCATCGAAAGAATCAGCGTATCTCTGGTGATGCCGGCGTTGTTCACGAGGATTGTGACATTGCCGAAATCCGCGAGCACCTGCTTGACGGTCTCCTTGCAGGCATCCGCATCCGACACATCGCAGGCGTAGGTCTTTGCCCTTACGCCGTACTGCGACATGATTTCCTGCTCCAGCGCATCGCTCTGCTCATTTCGTTCGAGTGCCGCGATTGCGATATCCGCGCCGAGGGAGGCGAGCTTTTTGCAGATCGCCGCGCCGATGCCTCTTGCGCCGCCCGTGACGAGCGCAGTCCTTCCGTTCAGCATGATTCCTTCACCGCCTTCACTGTTTCTGCGAGCGATTCCGCATCCTGCACATTGAAAATGCGCACATCTGCGGAGATTTTCTTCACAAGCCCGCTGAGGGTCTTTCCCGCGCCGACCTCGATGAAATCGGTGAAGCCGTCCGCGATCATCGCTTCGATTGTGGTCTGCCAGCGTACCGGGCTGCAAATCTGCTGCTGCATGGTCTGCGGAATCTGCGCAGGGGCATAGGGCTGTGCATTGAGATTCGCATAGACAGGGATCCGCGGCGCCGCGAAGGAATACGCCTTCAGCGCCTCTCCGAATTTTTCCGCCGCACCGTTCATGAACGGCGAATGGAATGCCGCGCTGACTGCGAGCGGAATCGCCCTGCCGCCGAGCTCCTTGACCCTTGCGGTAAAGCCCGGCATGCTGCTCTTTAATCCGGAGACGACCGTCTGGCCGGGGCAGTTGAAATTGACGGCATAGAGCTGCTCAAATTCCGCCGCCGCATTGGCAACGGTTTCCGCGTCGAGCTTCACGACCGCGCACATCGCGGTATCGGCCGCCTCCGCCGCCTCCTGCATGCATGCGCCGCGCTTCGAGACAATGCGGAAGCCGTCCTCTGCGGAATAGACCCCCGCAAAGCCGAGCGCCGCGATCTCGCCGAGCGAAAAGCCCGCCGCCGCGTCCGCATGAATGCCCGCTTCCTCCAGCGCAAGCGCCGCAGCCAGATCAACCAGATACAGGCAGGGCTGCGTATTTTCGGTCTTTTTCAGCTCCTCATCGGTTCCGGAGAAGGACTGCGCCATTGTGCCCGGGCGGATTGCCTCCGCCGCCGTGTAGAGCGCCTTTGCCGCGCTGCTTTCCGTGTAGAGCGATTCGCCCATGCCGCTGTACTGCGCACCCTGTCCGGCGAATAAAAATGCAATTTTTCCCATTCTGGGACCTCCGTTTGATAGAATAAGGGTATCTCCGATGGATTGATAATGGGGCTCTGCCCCATACCCCGCTTAAGGGACTATCCCTCTGGACTCCCACTATAAAAGTATAATGAGATTTGATTGGGACAAGAAATCTGCGGGATACAAAATGATATCACTGTGATATCATTTTGTGCCGCCCGGGAGCAAAGCCCGCGCACCCGCCATGATCTCCTCGATGATCTCCGCTGCGGGCTGCTCCTTTTCCACAAGGCCGGAAATCTGTCCGGCAAGGAAGCACCCTCTTTTGGCGTCGCCGTCCACGACCGCAGCACGCAGTGTGCCGACGGCCATTGCCTCCAGCTCCTCATCGGAGATATCTGTATATTCTGCCTTCGCATATGCACGCGAAAACGGCGATTTCAGGCTCCGGACCGGATGCCCCAGCCGCTTTCCCGTCACAACGGTAGACGTATCTTTCGCTTTTAAGAGCCGCGCCTTGTATTCGGGATGAATGCTGCATTCCGTCGCCGCAAGAAAGCGCGTGCCGATCTGCACCCCGCAGGCACCGAGCATCACGGCCGCGGCAAAGCCTCTGCCGTCCGCGATACCGCCCGCCGCGATCACCGGGATTTCCACGGCATCGCAGACCTGCGGCACAAGTGCCATTGTGGTCATCTCCCCGACATGCCCGCCGGATTCCGTGCCCTCTGCCACCACGGCATCGGCGCCGGATTTCTGCATGAGCTGCGCCATTGCCGCGGTCGAGATCACCGGAATGACCTTGACGCCGGCTGCGCGCCACATCGGGATAAATTCTGCGGGACTGCCCGCACCTGTGGTCACAACTGCGACCTTTTTCTCTGCGATCACGGCAGCGAGCGCCGCGATATTGTTGCTGCGGAGCATGATGTTGACGCCGAAGGGCTTGTCCGTCAGGCTCCGGGCGAGGTCAATCTCCTCTGCGAGCTTTTTGGGATCACCCGCAGCGGCGGAGATAATGCCGAGTCCGCCGCCGTTTGAGACCGCTGCTGCAAGACGCGCATCGGAGATATGCGCCATGCCGCCCTGCATCAGCGGGTAACGGGTGCCGAGCAGCTCACAGAGCTTCTCTGTGCGCTGCATCCCGATCAGCCCTGTTTGCTGTCAACGTATGCGATCAGCTCTTTGACGGATTTTCCGGCCTCCTGTGCGTCGATCTCGATGCCCAGCTCGTCCTCAAGCTCCATCATGATCTCTGCTGCCTCAAGCGAATCCACACCGAGATCAGCAAAGGTGGTCTCCTCGGTGATTTCGGAAGCATCCATTTCGAGGTGATCTGCCAGTACCTTGATAATCTTCTCGCTGTTCATAATTTGTTCCTCCTGAAAATTGGTTTCGGTAAATTTATCATACAAGCCTCTATCGGCTCTATATGCATTTATTGATGAATCTGCGTGCTTTTTCTATCCAGAATACCAACGCCTGCACGCCCAAGCGTGCCAAAATATTCGGCTGAGAAAACAAACGCCCCTCCGCTCATTATGGTGCGAAGCGAAACGGCTGTCGCCACTGCCGACCGAAGCGAATCGGCTGTCGGCACTGCTGACCGAAGCGAATCGGCAGCGGGCACTGCCCGCCGCGTGCACGCCCAAGCGTGCCAAAATATTCGGCTGAGAAAACAAACGCCCCTCCGCTCATTATGGTGCGAAGCGAATCGGCTGTCGGCACTGCCGACCGAAGCGAATTACATGCGGGGGCTCCCCGCCCAGCGGATGATGCAGCCGGCTCCGGAGAGACCGCCGCCGAATGCGCTCATCGCAATGAGATCGCCCTCTCTGAGCTTGCCGCTTCTTGCCAGTTCATCAAACGAGATCGGCACGCTCGCCGACGAGGTATTGCCGTAACGCTCAATATTCATATAGAATTTTTCAAGCGGCAGCTTCAGTCTGCGCGCGCAGAGATCAATGATCCGGACATTTGCCTGATGCGGCACAATCCAGTCAAGCTCCTGCGGCGTGATGCCCGCCTGCTCACAGAGCAGCTTGATATCCTCCTCCAGACGGCGCACCGCAAATTTGAAGGTCTCCTGCCCGTTCATCACAACCTTATAGGGCGCGAGCTCCTTCTCATAAAACGGGGAATTGCCCTTGCCCGCGGAGATCGACAGCGCGGAATCGCTGCCCTGCGTAAAGAGGCGCGAGGCAAGATACTGCTCGCCGGGCGCGACGACAAATGCGCCGGAGCCGTCTCCGAAAATCACGCAGGTCGAACGGTCCGTCCAGTCGAGCACTCTGCTCAGGCGCTCCGCACCGATGACCAGTGCATACCGGATGCCGCCTCGTGCGATGAACGCCGCCGCGGTATCAAGCGCGAACAGGAAGCCGCTGCATGCGGAATTGAGATCAAATGCCGGGCAGTGTGCGCCGAGCGCCGCCTGTACCCGTGCGGAAAGCGAGGGACAAATGCTGTCCGAGGAAACGGTCGCGGCAACGATCAGATCGAGCTCCTCCGGCTGAATATTTGCCGCTTCGAGCGCGCGCCGTGCCGCCTTTTCCGCCATTTCCGCCGCAGATTCATTCACGGACACCCGCCGCTCATGAATCCCGACCCGCTGCATAATCCACTCGTCCGAGGTCTCCACCATCTGTGCGAGATCGTCGTTTGTCAGGACTTTTTCCGGCAGATACGCGCCGGTTCCGAGAATCTGAATACTCATGTCAAGAACTCCTAAGAATCACTGAAATCGTGCAGAAAACGCATTCCTGCATATGCCGGCTCACAGAACCAGTCCGCCGAGGAAGCAGGTGAATCCGAAGGTGAAATACCGCACGGCATCCTCCTTCGCGAGCTGCCGCGATACCGCATCGGCATAATATCCGCGGCAGAAGCACCAGATCGCATAGCAGAGCGCGTCCGGATCGACCTCCCGCGCAAAGCCCTGCTCCCTTGCATAGCGGTAATACTTTTTAATTTTATCGGCCCACCAGAGCCGGTTTTCCTCGGTCAGGGAGTCGTGCTCGAATACATAATACCGGAACTGCATTTTGACGTCGTAGGTCTGCATCAGGATGTCCACTGCGGTCTGAATGCAGAACTGCATGAAGCTCTCCTTGTCGTGAAATTCCGGCTTGATATGCTCCCGCATCCGCACGACCGTGTTCTGATACACGATGCGCAGAACCTCGTCGCAGTTTGCGAAACGGTTATAGAATACCCGGTTTGTGACGCCCATTTCCGAGATGATTTTTTTGACGGTGACCTTATGTGCGCCCTCCTCCGCGGCGATTTTGGCTACGATTTCGATGATTCTGTCTGAGATTTCGTCATGTATCCGCTGGGGCTGCTCTGCTGCCATCCCGCTCCGGCTCCTTTCGGCATTCTGGATTTTCGGCTCAGCACACGGTGTGCCGGCACACTGTGTGCTCATTATACCATAGTTTTCCGGTTATGTCAAGCAAAAACCGCGGGTTATTTTTGTGCATCCTGCCGAATTTTGCGGGCCGGCGGGGAGCCCCCGGCCGACCGGCACAAGGCGGAATCCATAAAAAAAGCACCTGCCACAAGGCAAGTGCTCTTTCTCTGGCTAAAAACGGTAATCTTGATACAATGCACCCTTTGATTGCAGGAGAGGGTGCATTTTTAGAGCGAATAAGCTATCGTTTCCTATTGATAATGCAGTCGGGATAGCACTAGATGGTCTATAGCCCCTTATATTCTATGTACATTATAGCATAAAAAGCCGGTTTTGTCAAGGGGTGTCTTTATAAAAAATACAGACAAGTCCCAGCGAAATAAACAATCACGAAAAAAACGCAATCAAACCAAACAGTTCTTATGGGCTTCGGTCAATTGATATGTAGTCTTGTGACTGGCAATCTGAATTCGATTTTATATAGAGAGCGGGCGGTAATACCTTTCCATGCCATTTATTCATGTTAAAGTCTGAACCTTTGGGGATTACTGCACAGCACCATATTCTATATAAAATCCCCCATCTTCGGGAGCAACCACGGAATTCCATCTATCGTTCTCTGTCGGTGATAGATGGACATCGGAAAGCCGTGCGGTAATATTTCTGTCGGGATACAGATGGTAAACTCAATGCGAATTGCCGTTGAATGTCGTGACTGCAACAATAGCGTTGGCACGGTCCAGAACATTGCCGCCTACCGCAAGAATCATTTCAACACCATTATCTTTGCTTTTTTGACACCATCAATAACGCTTGAATTGTATTTGGGGTTTGGTTGAATACCCGGAAGCTCGAATACTTCAAATTGTTTAAGCAGACTCATGGCTTCATCATATAAACCAATTGCTTTAATACCACCGCCGCCATATGTAACGAGCACCTCCTTGCCATATAGCGGCATTGTTTCACCATGTTTTGAATTGAACCTTTTCCCAAAATGAGTCTTGTCGGTGTCATATAATCACAATTCTGCATAGTGGTCTCCTACTTATAGTGAGCAATTCGTTTCAAACAATGAACGAGGGATATAATGATTAAACCAACAGAATTGTGGCGAGGTATAATTCAAAAACCGTTCAATCGTCGTATGTATTATTGAAGATACTTCGGTTCCTCTTCTGCCGTTAATTAAAGGATTAATAAATCGTTTCTTTGGGGAGACGTTAACTATATACATACTGTTGTCCGGTTTAACATTTCCTTCCGAAATACAATGAGCATTCTGAAAGCCTTCAAAAGCAGCTACCAGTTGCTGGGATCTACTTTGATATATAAGTGATATTATTTCTCTTTCTGATAAAGAATAAAGCTCATTTTCGGTTATGATACCCATATTTACTAGTTGCTTTATCACATCAGCTATAAATTGCATTACAAGTTTTTCTTTATTACTTACGAATATATGCCACATCTTCGATGCACCAAGAACGAACTTTTCTGCAATTGCTCTGGAACGAAAACCTAACTCTATCTCACCGAACTCGTTATTAAAAACTCCGATATCAGAATAGATTTCTAGAATATCGTTTACATTCCAAACTTGTGAAAAGGTTATCCCTCCTGACAAAGTATATTCAAGTCGATCAGCAGATAATTGAGGAGTCGGATTATCTGCTATAGGATACTTTTTGTAATCTCGGACCTCATCAATTGGGATATGGTCTCTTGCAAGTAACAATTTCAACTCATCGGACGAATCGAGAATATCGTATGTCTCAAATTCAGTTGATTCTTGATTCAGATAGTCTTTATGAAGAAAATCTATACAATGGCTGAAACTTGGAGTGGCTATATCGTGAAGTAACCCAGCAATTGTTTGTACTTTATCATGGGTAAAGTGCCAAATTATCAATGCAACTGCTAAACTATGGTTAAAGCGGCTATAGAAAAATAAATTATTAAACAGTTTGGTATAATCTGTGCCACAATTCATTCCGATACTATTAATTCGTCTCAGCTCTTTGATTTTCAAATAATCTGTTAAAAAATCAGGCGTTTCATCAGATAAAACCTTGTAATACGATTCCAAAATTACATTCATATAATCACTCCGCTTGATTATCTACTGTTATTTCAGACGTAGGATCATAAGGCGGGGAGCATATTATCAGAAGCTTTACATTTCCTTCGATAGAATGTTCATTCATAATTGGAATATGAATGAAATCACCTTTTCCTACATTAAACGCTTTTTTTTGGATCTTTACAACAGCCTCACCCTCTAAAATATAATAATACTTGTCAGATGAAGTATTTACGAATGAACCGTGAAAACCATTTAGATTGCCAAGGACAACATCGATCGGCTGTCCAGCATTTACGAATAAATCTGTAATCTCAAGGAAGCTATCAACTTGTCTGAGATGCGAGTTATCTTTGTTATACACCATAAACCTCACCTATCTTAACGGAGACCATGCTCATCACACAGTCTCCGCTACGATTAAATCATGCCAAGATCCTTAAGCTGCTCATAAGATAGTATCTCCCAATGCGCCAGCGTGTTTCTCGCATCACGCATCCTCCTGATCATCTCATACTCGGTGTATTCGGTAATCTTGCTGTCCCTGTTCTCCTTGCAGATAAAGAACAACTGTCCGATTTCCAAATCCGCCGCTTTTTCGATTTTCTCGTTATTAGAACTGCGTATTGGCAAAAACCTCTGTATCTTTGACTCGTATTTCATTATGATTTCAGCACGGAAGTTCTCCAGCTTCGGAAATACCAGCTTGATTTGAGCCTCCCAGACAGCTATACGCACCACTTCTTGCAGATTTGTAACTTTAATGCCATTCTCCTGATATGTGCTTTCTGCTACAGCAATGGGATTCTCCAAGAGCTTCAGCTTTTCCGACACGAGCAGTGCGGCAAGTTCAACATGGTTATGAGCAATGTTGCTCGCCACCTCACAAAGGTACATCTTCTCAGCCCTGCTGCATGACAAATCAGATACCAGCGTGAGGCAGAGCATCATACAATCATAATCTGTTACATAGTCACTATACTTGAACGCTGTCAACTGCTTCGATGCAGACACTCCTGCACCCTCTACAATAAGAATGAACACCCCGTGTTCCTGTGTTGAATCGCAGTTCTCAAGGTACTCAGTAATAGAGGCTACCCAGTCAGCAGCTTTATGCGGGCGAACACCTGTGAGGCAGACATACCGCTTATTCAGAGGCGTTGCTCGGTTCTGTGCCAGAAACTTCTCTGGACTGCCGTGAGTAGTTGGCCAGTATTTCTTGCGCTCGTCTCTGCTGCAATATCGCTCCATCAGGTATTGTCCCGGAGATTCTGCCTTAGATACATCAAGAACATCAAAGGTTTTGCTGTCAATGCGCTCATTCAATCGGCTCTCAATTGTCTCTATCATAATGTCCTGCCAAGGGATATCAGTGTCAAAAAGGAGCAATACAGACTTGTATTCTGTCAATGCATCCTGAATGTCATCGAGGAAACGAACAGAATTGACAAGCCTCCTCCACCAGAGTTCACCTGTCATACTGCTACTACCTCCTCGAAGTAATCGCCCATGCTCTTTTCTACTGTTTCCTGACTGCCAAGCAGCTTACGGAAGCCGTCTGTTACAAACCTATAGTTCCCGTCCATCACTGTAATAACATTCAGGTCACACATTTCACTCAGGATTTCAGAAAGCTGTTCAGGCTTCAAGGAAGTTACACGGTTGATGCGGTATTCCTCAGCTACCTTCAGCATATCCGATTCGGTGTAGCCCTTTTCGTTCGGCTCTGCATAATACAGATAGGCAAGGATCAGAGCGATAATATGATAGTTGCTGTGCCCCTTCTCCTCAGTAAACAGCGTTGCTTCGAGCTTCTCATTTACCTTTTCGGTGAATGCAGTATCAGAGAGAACCTTCTTGTAGTGGCTTTCCGTCACTTCATAGGGCGGTGTTCCGGATTCACCATATCCTGCATAATCTTCGTTCTTCATCGCTTCGAGTAGCTTCTGACAATAGAACTGGATCAGACCAGGGTAGTTATAAGTCGATGCGAGGATATTGTCAATGATCTTCTGATTAAAGCGGAAGCCGAGATATGCAAGGATGCTTGTCAGCAGCTTGGTGGCCTCTTCACGGCGGAACTGTCGAACAATGATGTAATTCAAATGGATCAGGTTGGAATTGCCGTGTGTGACCTCACGGTTATAGCGGCTCAGATTATGCAAGCCCGCCATAACAAGCTTGAACTGATCCGAAGGCAGACTCTTCAATGCTGTGATCGGCTGATCTTCAGTGTCACCGCTTGTCTGGATAAAGGTGTCTGCTTCATCAAGCATCAGCAGCAGGTAGTTGATTCGTGTCTCCGGATTTTCATCCATCAAGCGTTTCTGGAGATGCCCCGCAAGAGCTGTCCATGTATCACACTTGCACGATTCATCGAGTATACCTTCTATAATGAGTCGGTCACATACGATCTTCGCCGCCTCTGCCGCCGTGCGTTTCTGGATATCGATCAGCACTGCTCTTCCGCCGTTACCATTTTTGTCAATATTACGCTTTGCCATTTTCAGCAGCGCACTCTTACCCAACTGACGGCCGCCATACACGAGGCTTGCGCCTTCCGGAGATTCAATGGACGTCAGCTCCGCTTCTCTTCCGGTAAACAACTCAGGCGGCATATCCTGCCGTGATTCCTCAACAAACGGCTGATAATATGCGAATGGCAGCGTAACAGCCATCATTCTGCGGATAACGGTGTTTTCTGCATAGTGCTTTGCAAGGTAGAACAGAACCACTCGGTCGATTACAATGAAGGTCTTGGAGAAGGATTTTTCTTCCTTGATTTTTCTTGCAAGTCTTCTGCGCTCCTCAATGTTGAGTGCAAAGTCAAGAAGAACAAGCGTGTGCTTTGCTGTTGCGTTGACTGATCGGAATTTGTCCATCAGTCCGTCACAGTTATAGGTTCCATACAGACACAGCACACGGAAGCCCTCTGTTTCGCTCTTGGAGCCGAATGCAGGGATGTGGTGGGTATAATTCACCTTTCCGATCTGCTTGCGGCAGAAAACATGATAGGCATCATCGCTGAGGGTTTCATCGTGCGTGATGGACTGTACCTTGAGCCCAAGCATGGTGAGCAACTTCTCAATTTGCGCACCAACCAGTCTGATTCTCTCTGTTTCCTCGACATTTTCCCGTTTCTCATCCGAGAAGCGACCACCACGCGGAATCCAACTCTTGAGCAAGTTCGCACCGCCCTTGGTTTCCTTACGGGCGTTGTTTGTCAGAACGATCAGAGCCTTTTCCAGATCTTTCTTTCCGGAGTATTCAAAGATCGTATCGGTGATATCACGACCTGCACCGCGAACAGCACGGGAATTGGTTGCATATTCGTTGATAAACTCTCCGAAATAACCGAACGGCTCGTCTGAATAGTCAGAGATCTCATTCACATCTCCGTGAAGAATGCAGTTCATGATAAACTCAGCGGAGGAATAGTTCTGATCGTTGATTTTTTCTTCAATCGCTTCTTTGCTGAATACACCGAAGTTGATATCCGGCTTATCAGCAAGCTCATCAAGCTGACGCATCAACTGTTCGCCTTTTTTCGCTGCCTTGACAGATATCATATTGCGGATCACTTCAAGAAGTCTTACATAGAAGCCATAGTCATTTGTGACCTTGCTGATTCGGTACCAATCGAAGGCAATCGCCGCAATTTCGTCTTTCTCACCATTGATATTGGATAGCATTCCATAGCTTTCGTAAAGCTCCAGCTCATCCGAGAAATCCTGATACATCGTCTCAAACCGCTGCTTTGCCTGTTTCAGGCACTCGGCGTACTGGGAAATATCCTTATGCTCTGTGATTTCGTGAATACCCATATCCTCGCCATATGCTTTTATGAGTCTTGCAGTACGGAAATTATGCTTTGACTCGACATTGCTGAGAATCTCAGTCAGGCGATCCGAAAGATCTAAATGTGTTCTGGAAGCATGGCGTTCAATGCGGCGAAGGATATTGAAGTCAGGCAGGTTGCAGAAAGTAGATTGAATCTCAGGGAGATAGCTGTCATTGAGTAAGATGTCCTCACCTCTGAGGAAGTCGATGAAGAGGTAACGCTTAGTTTTGCTATTATATGTGCCGTTCATCTTCGCAAGCAGTTCAACGGCAGCTCTGCGAACGCTCTCCGTTCCCCAGTCAAAACCCTTATCAGCAACAATATCTGTGCAAGCCTTGATAATATCGGTTAATTCGACAGTAACCTTTGATGAAAGCTCATCATACTGC
>JAFUAD010000089.1 GCA_017460835.1 Oscillospiraceae bacterium | reverse complement strand
CCCTCTGGACTCCCATTGCTGCTCCGCTTCAGCCCCTTTGCAAGGGGTTGAAGCGGAGCAGCAGCGGGATTCCAAAGGGACAATGTCCCTTTGGCGGGGTTTGGGGCGGAGCCCCATTTCCAATCCGCCGGAGGCACTTCTATCCTCCTCTGAGGGAGGGCAGCAGGGGCACAGCGGGGCTTTGAAAAGAACCGCCGATGATGCCGGATCATCAGCGGTTCAGGCTGTATAAGATTTACGGACTGAGTGCAAAACCGGCGGCCGCATCGGCGCTTTCCGGTGAATCAGTCAGGCTTTGCGTCATTTCAAGGGAATCCCCGCTGCTTTCCGCCCAATAGGAGATCTCGAAGGCAAGGCTGCCTCTGGTCTGATACTGCTCCAGCAGCGCATCCATGATGGTATAGATCGTGGCGTCATAGCGCTCAAAGAGCTCCGTAAACGGGGAATCGGTATACTTTTGCAGATAATCGGGCAGCTCGCCGGTCTGCTCATAGGCAGGGAACACGGTATCCTGCTCTCTGGAAAGCCGGGAGTAATCCGACACAATATCCTGCGCATAGGGCAGCAGCGGCCAGATGATATAGAGCGTCGTCACTAAGATGAGCAGGCTGACGCCGGAGGTAATAATACCAGTAATGGCGAGGCCGTTGGCATGCCGTTTTTTGACGAGCGCGATGATACCGAAGATCAGGGCGAGAGGAATCGTGATGATATCGACCAGACCAACACAGCAGCAGATGCCGAACAGGCTGACGAGGCCGAGCACGAGCGATGCGACGGCAAAGCCGTTTTTCTGGCTGTTCCCGGAGGGCTGTGCAGCCTTTCCGGGGTCAACGCGCTCGGTCTGACCGACAGGGATGCCGTTTGGCGGCTGCGGCGTTTGATTCAGATTCTCCATAGCAATTTACCTCTCAGATCTCACTTTCCCAGTCCCAGTTGCGGAGCATCAGTTCATCGAGATGATACGGTGTCCGCTGATAGACGCAGTAATTGAGCCAGTTGGAAAACATCAGATTTGCGCTGCACCGCCAAGAGAAGCAGGGCGGCTGCGCCGGGTCATCGTCCGGGAAATAGTGTACCGGAACCGCGATTTCGAGCCCCTTTGCCTTGTCGCGGAAATATTCCGAGGCAAGCGTATTCCGGTCATATTCGGAATGCCCGGTGATGAAATACTGTCTGCCGTTGCGGTTCGCGACGATATGCACGCCTGCTTCGGGGGAGCTTGTGAGGATTTTGAGCTCCTTGTGCTTTACGATATCCTCTCTGCGGATCTCAGTATGGCGGGAATGCGGCACATAGAACACATCGTCAAAGCCGCGCAGCAGCAGCGAATGCTTGTATTCCGCATGATGCGGGAAGATGCCGAACATTTTTTGTTTCAGGGGATACTTCGGCACACCGAAGTGATAATAGAGCCCCGCCTGCGCGCCCCAGCAGATATGCAGGGTACTGAACACATGGGTCTTGGACCACTCCATGAGCTCGCAGATTTCGTCCCAGTAGTCCACGTCCTCAAATTCGAGCTGCTCGACGGGTGCGCCGGTGATGATCATGCCGTCGAAAAACTGCGAACGAATCTCGGTGAGCGTGGTATAGAAGGCGTCCATATGGCTCTGCGCGGTATTTTTCGAGATATGGGATTCCATGCGCAGCAGCGAGATATTGACCTGAAGCGGGGTATTGCTGAGCAGGCGCAGAAGCTGCAATTCGGTTTCGAGCTTCTTGGGCATGATGTTGAGCACCAGAATCCGCAGCGGGCGGATATCCTGATGCGCAGCACGCTCGCTGCTCATCACGAAAATATGCTCATTGACGAGCGCCTGATAGGCAGGCAGCTCGGGAGAAATACAAATCGGCAAGTTAGAACGCTCCTTTCTGCCCCTTTCGGAGAAAACGGCAGGGAGACTGCTGAGGCAAAGCCGGCAGTCTCCCGGAGCATTTCTGCGCGGGGCATGTTATACAGGATGAATCTGCTTTTCGGGATCACCGTGAACGCCGTCGAGCCCAAACTGCTGATTGCGGCGCTTTTCAAAGAATTTGACCGCAACCTGCCCGAACTGCGCATAGGAGAGGACATCCTCCTCCTGCGTGATCCACTCTGCGCACTCCTTGCGCAGCTTGTCGAGCTCGGGCTCCAGCAGATCTGCCGGGCGGCAGGTGATCGCCTGCTCATCTTTGAGAATTTTCTTCTGGAATTCGGGGTCGATCGGGAGCGGCGTTCTGCCGTATTCACCCTTGACCATCGCCTTGAATTCCTTTGTTACCATTTTATAGCGCTCGCCCATGACGATGTTGAACACCGCCTGTGTGCCGACGATCTGAGAGGTCGGGGTGACGAGCGGCGGGAAGCCTGCGTCCTTGCGGACCCGCGGCACCTCCTCGAGCACCGCCGTGAGCTGATCCTCCTTGCCTGCCTGCTTGAGCTGCGAGAGCAGGTTCGAGAGCATGCCGCCCGGAACCTGATAGATCAGGGTCTTGGCGTCGGCCGCGAGCATCTTCGGGTCGAGCAGACCCTCCTTGATATACTTTTCGCGCAGCGTCATGAAATAGGCGCGCAGTTCGCTCAGCTTCACGAGATCGAGCCCGGTGTCATACGGTGTCCCCTGCAATGCCGCGACCATAGATTCGGTCGGGGCATGGGAGGTGCCGAGCGCGAGCGGGCTCAGCGCGGTGTCGATGCTGTCCACGCCCGCTTCAACTGCCTTCATCAGGCACATGGAGGCAAGGCCGGAGGTATAGTGCGTGTGGAGCTGAATCGGCAGATCGACCGCAGCCTTCAGCGCCTTCGTCAGCGATTCCGCGCGGTAGGGCGTCAGCAGCGCCGCCATGTCCTTGATGCAGATGGAATCAGCGCCGGCATCGGCAATGCGCTTTGCGTAATCCACATAGTATTCGTCGGTAAAGACCTCGCCGGTCGTAAAGCTCATGGCGACCTGCGTATGCGCGCCCTCTTTTTTCGCCGCCTTGATTGCGGTTTCGAGGTTGCGGATATCGTTCAGCGCATCGAAAATGCGGATGATATCAATGCCGTTTGCGACGGACTTCTGCACAAAATACTCGACCACATCGTCTGCATAGTGGCGGTATCCGAGCATATTCTGCCCGCGGAACAGCATTTGCAGCGGGGTGTTCGGCATGTGCTTTTTCAGCGTGCGGAGCCGCTCCCACGGGTCCTCGTTCAAAAAGCGCAGGCAGGAGTCAAAGGTTGCGCCGCCCCAGCATTCGAGCGACTGAAAGCCGATCGCGTCGAGCTGCTCCAGCGCCGGCAGCATATCGGCAGTCGTCATGCGGGTCGCGAGCAGAGACTGGTGCGCATCCCGCAGGATTGTTTCGGTAATTCCAATTTTCGCCATATTCGGTCACACTTTCGGTCAGCCCAGAACGGCAAGTGCATCGCCGGGATTCACCGCGCTGCCCTTTGTCGTATTGACGGAAAGAATCGTGCCGTCCTCCGGCGCGACGATATCGTTCTCCATTTTCATCGCTTCGAGAATAAAGAGCACCTGTCCCTTCTTCACGGCATCGCCCGCCGCGCACTTGACATCGAGAATGGTGCCCGGCATCGGCGCGGAGACCGGCTTGCCGTCAGCGGCGGGAGCCGGAGCTGCT
>JAFUAD010000088.1 GCA_017460835.1 Oscillospiraceae bacterium | reverse complement strand
CAGGAAGCTGCTGATAAGGCTGCTGCCGCTGAAACTGCACAGAAAGCCGCTGAGGATGCACTCGCAAAGGGTGAAGCCGATGCCGCTGAAAAGGTAGCCGCTGCCGAAGCTGCACAGAAGGCTGCGGAAGAAGCACAGGCACAAGCGGATGCTGAAAAGGCTGTTGCTGAACAGGCTGCGCAGGATGCCGCCGATGCACAAGAAGAAGCCGAAGCTGCTGCAAAGCAGGCAGAAGCTGACAAGCTCGCTGCGGAAACTGCAAAGACAGAAGCAGAGAAGCAGGCAGCAGAAGCAAAGGCTGCCGCAGATCAGGCTGCCGCTGACAAGGTGATCGAGAAGATCAATGCAATCGGTACGGTCAAGAAAACGAATGAGAGTGAGAATGCGATCATCGCTGCAAGATCGGCATACGATATGCTGACAGACGATCAGAAGAAACTCGTTACCAATTATGATGTGCTGACTGCTGCTGAATCCAAGTATGATACACTGCCGCAGACAGGTATGTCCGGTTTCCACAAGGTATTTGCAGGACTGGCTGCTCTCATGGGTATCACAGGTATCGGACTTGTCAAGAGAAGCAGAAAAGAAGATGAAGAATAACAATTAACTTGTGAGGGCGCTGCTTTCGGGCGGCGCTCTCCGCCTATCGGAGCATTATGAAAAAGAAAAAGAAACTCATGCGTATTGCCGGTATTATGATGATCATGTGCAGCATTGGCATCCTCGGCTTCTATGCTTACCGGAAAATCAGCCGGGAGTTGTATCTAAAACGACTGCTTGATGACAATATCAATTTTGAGATTCCAAGCCTGAATGTCAGGGTGCCTGTTCTGGAGGGTACGGACAGCAAGGCATTGCAGGTTTCGGCAGGACACTTTGAGGGTACAGGCGATCTCGGTAAAGGCAATTACTGCATTGCCGGACACAACAGCACGATATACGCTGAGATATTCAATGGCCTTGACCAGATTCAGATCGGCGATGAAATGTATCTCGTTGATGTAGACGAAAAACGTACACGGTATTGCTACATCGTGACGGAATACAAAATCGTTGAGCCGAAACAGGTGGAGGTTTTGAATGATTACAGAGATAATCGGCTAACGGTGATCTCCTGCACCGATGATGGGACGATGCGGCAGGTTGTGGTCGGCATACTGAAAGAATAAGCTACCAATCACACTGAATATAAAACGGGTTTATTGATTTCACAAATATGATTGACGGCTGAGAGCTGTTTATGCTTGATCATATAATACAAATTGGTGCTGCAGCATTATGCCTAACCTGACATAAAACACTACAGCACCAGCTTCTTTCACACCCTCACTTCCGTCCCATCCTTGAAAATAAACACCATCGTATCCTTATCAATTACTGTCACGCTTTTCACAGTATTCAGCCAGAGGTTCTCGGAAAACTCAGTAATCGGCGCATCAACACGCCGCAGGGTATCCAGAAAGCGTTCGATCGCCGCTCTTTTGGCAAGCATTTCTATAAGCTCTGCATTGACCTTATCCAGCTTTGCTTTTGCCTTATCATGGCGGTCAACAAGCGCCTGACGTTTGCGGCTGTACTCGTCTTGATCCTGCACACGGGTCATGTTTTCACGGATCAGATCTTCGAGCATTTTCGTTACAATGAGTATCTCATTCTCAAGCTCAGCCTGCTTTACGGTCAGCTTATCTGTGCAGAACAGTGTATCCTTTATCATATCGAAGGTGCTGAAAAGCTCCTCACGCTCTGTGAATATCTGATTGAATGCGGCCATGAATTTTTCGATGATCTGCGACTCACTGACATGAGGCGTTCCGCATTTCTGTCCACTGTCATATTTGCGATTGCAGCGCCAGATCACCCGTCTGTACTTGTCAGTGCTGTGCCATACCTTGGAGCCGTAAAAACTGCCGCATTCTCCGCAGATGATCTTGCCTGAGAAAATGCTCACCGAGCCGCTGTGGTGTGGATTATCTTTTCGCAGTGTCATGAGCTGCTGCACCTGATCGAAAATCTCCGGTTCAATGATCGCAGGGTGATTGTCTGCAACATAATACTGCGGAACCTGCCCCTCGTTTTTCCGCTTTTTCTTGGTCAGGAAATCGGTTGTGAATACCTTTTGCAGCAGCGCATCTCCCTTGTATTTTTCATTTGTGAGGATGCTTTCGATCACTGCCTTGCCCCATTTGGTCTTGCCGCCCGGTGTCGGGATACCCTCGGCAGTAAGCTGCTTTGCTATGGTGTACGGTGTTTTGCCTTGCAGGAAAAGTGCGTAGATCCGGCGTACAGTGACCGCCTGTTCCGCGTTGATGACAAGATTTCCGTCCTCGCCCCGGTCATAGCCCAAGAACCGCTTAAACGGAACAGTCACCTTGCCGTCCTGAAAGCGTTTCCGCTGTCCCCATGTGCAGTTCTCGGAGATGGAGCGTGCTTCCTCCTGCGCAATACTTGACATCAGCGAGATCAACAATTCTCCGCGTGAATCGAACGTCCAGATATTTTCCTTTTCAAAGAAAACTTCCACTCCGTGCTCCTTGAGCGTGCGAATCGTTTGCAGGCTGTCCACAGTATTTCTTGCAAAGCGGGATACGGATTTTGTAATGATGAGACCGATTTTTCCGGCTAATGCATCGGCGACCATTGTTCTGAACGCTTCGCGCTTTGCCGTATTGCACCCGGTAATTCCGGCATCAGCGTACACCGAAACGAACTCCCAGTCGGGATTGTTCTTGATATAATTGGTGTAATAATCGACCTGCGCTTCGTAGGAGGTCTGCTGCTCCTCGTGGTCGGTGCTGACGCGGGCGTATGCTGCTACCTTGCGCTTTGCGGTGCTTACAAGCGGTGCATCGGTGAACCGGCTGATCGTAGCCGGAATCGTTGTTACATTCTTTGCCATTTGATTGTCCTCCCGTCAATGAAATGATATTCCAGACTGCCGTCTGTAAAAGCGTGGATATATTCAATTTGCTCTGTAAAGGCATTGCTTTCAAACTCATCAAGTCCCAACACATAGGCTGAGATTCTGCGGAGATTGCTGTCGGAAATATCCCCTGCGGAGCATTCCGTGTGTACCAACCGTTTCCCTTGGCATACCCAATAAGTGTACTTTCCGCGAATGGTATATTTTCTGTAAAGATTCCCGCAGTGCGCACACCTGACCTTGCCGATAAAAGCATCCGTGCAGGTGTTGTCGCTGCGGTTATCCCGCAGTTTCAGCGTCTCATAATGCCTGATATCTCCGTCAATTGTGTGAAAATCTATCGAGCCTGTTTTCTGAATGACAATTTTTGTGACAGTGCTTTTGAAAAAAGCTTCATTGAACTCTGAAACATCAAATACCTTGCAGTAAATATCCCGAATTTCTGGATCTGCATAGTTGACGCTGTCACAGGTCTGCGAACCTGCTGTCTTGCTCCTGCAGCGCCATAGCAAATGTTTATCCTTTGTCTGACTAATTGCCCTGCCGTACCGCCGTCCGCATATTCCGCAGAAGATCATGCCGTCAAACAGATGTTTTGGACGCTTCTTTTCGGGTGCAGGCTTTGGCATTTTGATCGGTTTCGGCGGATGTGTCCATGTCAGCTTTTCCCCGCCTGTCAGTGTGAAATGAATATCCCCGGTCGGGCTGATGCACATTTCAATAATGCGTTCCTCATAATCCTCGCCGACTGTTTCCATGCAAGCGTTCATAAGCTCATCTTCACGGAAATTCACGCTTGTGCAGGTCACGTCCTTTTCCTTTTTACTGCGGCAGATCCAATGTGTATAGGTGCGCCCATTTTTGTTCTGCTTTTTGCGGGTATAAATTTTTCCGCAAATCTCGCAGCGAATCTTGCCGGTAAAAAAGTAGACCGGATTCAGCATCGCCGCTCGGCGCTCCATTTCAGCCTGCACCTTTGTATAGGTCTCACGGTCAAGAATAGCCTCGTGGCAGTCGGTGAACAGATATTGCGGAAGCTCACCGCGATTTGTGACCTTTTGCTTTGTGATTGGGTCGGACGTGACATATTTCTGCCGCAGGAGATCGCCTGCATAGATCTCGTTGAAAATGAGCTGCCGGACACTGCCCTCGCTGAATTCATTTCCCAGCGTAGAGCGGCATCCGGCATTGTTCATATTTTCAGCGATATTTCGCAGAGAGATACCGTTCAGGTACATCTGGAACATCCAGCGCACTGTTTCCGCTTCCTCCGGAACGATCACATATTTGTCCTGCTGTGCATCATAGCGGTATCCGAGAATGTGCTTGTTTGCAGTCCCGATGGTTCCAGCCTGAAAGCGTTTCCGGATTCCCCATTTTACATTTTCGGAGATCGAACGGGATTCCTCCTGTGCAAAGCTCGCAAGCAAGCTTAAAAGCAACTCTCCATCGCCCGAAAATGTGGAGATATTCTCCTTTTCAAAACGAACCTCCACGCCGATCTCTTTCAGGTGGCGGACGGTGTTCAGCAGGAGGGCGGTGTTGCGGGCAAAGCGGCTGATGCTCTTACACAGGATCAGATCCACATTGCCGTTCTCGCATTCCTGCATGAGTTTCTGAAATTCAGTGCGATGCTCCATTCGTGTGCCGCTGATGCCGGAATCCGCAAATATCCCCGCAAATTCCCACTCCGGATTCCTTTGAATCAGATCGTTGTAGTAGCTGACCTGCTCGGAAACGGAATGCAGCAGACGCTCGGTCTCCTTGGATACTCGTGCATACGCCGCCACTCGTTTTTTGCGTGGGAGCGCGGTCGGATGCAATTCGATTTTGCTGATTGTTTTCATGGCAGATGCCTCCTTTCGCTTACCATAATACCGTCTTATTCGGAATTATTCAAGGGTTTTCCGCACAATAATGCTGACAAAGATGGGCGGTATTTTTCAAGCAGTATTGTATCAATTTCGGATAATTCCTTGTCGCTGATGACACCGGCTTTATACATGGATTCAGCGACAGAACGAGCGGCAAGGTATTGCTTCTCTCGCTCAAATTCATCCTTGCTGTGAATCAGAATATTGTTCTCATTCATCAGCAGCACCTCCCTTGAAACGGTCGGTGATATAGCAGGTGTGAGAGCAATACTTCCGGGTAGCAGTGCCGTAGGCAGTGAACAGCTTGCCGCAGTGGACGCAGGTATAGCGGAACTTGTCTGTGGTCATTAGCGGCTGCGGATGTGCTTTCCACCAAGCTCTGCGGCAGTCGGGAGAGCAGAACACCTTTTTCCGCGCCTTTGGATTCTGCACGATCTCCGCACCGCAGTTACGGCACAAGCCCTCCGGCGGGGGTGAGGAAGCTGTGCTTCCTGTCAGTGCATTTCTGCGGCAGAAGGACTTGACGGTCTCCTTTGAAATACCGAGCATTGCCGCAATTGTCGCATACCCGATACCGTCATGGCGAAGCGATGTGATTCTTGCTTTCTGTTCATTCGTCATAGAATGACCTCCTTATTTGTTATGTAAGCAAGAATCAAAAAGAGCATAAAAAATGCACATCAGCGCCTTGTTTTTTCAAGTGCGATGTGCTATAATGGATTTATATTTCAGGGGTTTCAGTACAAAGATAAGAGCCTGCACACTGCAAGCTCTCATCTGTAAAAGTGTAACTCATTCAGTCTCCGCACAGCATATCCAGCAGGATGCGTGCGCCGTCCCGGAAACCTCTTGTGTAGCTGTCCTCGGAAGTAATTGATTCCATCTTCCGGTGTATGTCGATCAGTTCTTCTAACGTATCTGCCATGTCCGCAGACAATACGCCCACAATCTGGCTGTGCAGGTCTTCCGCATTCGCATTCAGTCCGTCATACTCATCAGCTCTGATTCGGATATCCGTTGGTGCGCTGATCCTGCCGCGGTACAATTCGCTGATCGCTCCCATAGCGTTCACCTCCTTCCTTCGGAGCGTACTCCGCTCAGTTGAACTTGTCGAGGAGCATCTGAAGGACTGTCTCGGTTTCCGCATCGGCGCAGGGTACATCGTCCCCGCGATCAAAATTGAACACCTCAATGTCATCCCGCGAGATCCAGATCTTTGAAGCCCTGCCCTCGTTATAGCCGAAGATGCTCGGCTCTTCATAATGCTTTACGCAGTAGCGGTATGCTCTGCCGTTGAAATTGAGTACTCCCTGTGACCACATAGTACGTTACCTCACTTTGCGTATTTCAGGCGGTCGGCTGTGTGCCGTATCCGCTGCCGTTGTGACAAGTATAACTCTGAATGAGTATAAAAGCAACGGTGAGATATAACGATCATTCTGGCTATATTTCGTCCGGATTTGTTCATATTATGATGTTTCTGAAACGCACCAGAATGCGCCGTGTCGCGCCCAGAAAAAAGAGGTTAAGTTATCCGAAGAAACGCCTGTAAGCGCATACGGTGCAACGTGGTGCAAACCGGAGGGCGGTTACGAGAACAGCCCCTCATGTGAGGAGCCGTCCCGTTGTGATTCGCCGATCAGAGCAGAAGCAAAATGCCCTGCACTTCCTCCGGCGGCTCATCGTTGTAGAGCCTGCGCTCGACCGTGCATACGCCGCCGATCTTGCAGCACATACCGTCCGCGCCGTGCAGGAAGGAAATGAGGTCGGTGTT
>JAFUAD010000087.1 GCA_017460835.1 Oscillospiraceae bacterium | reverse complement strand
GTTGGTAGAAAAAAAGAAGGTTTCCTCATTATATGTATCTACCACGAATGCTGATAAAGCCCGTCAATACGCTATTTGACGGAAAGAAAAGCGGATTTGTTCATATAATCTCATTGACTAAATCAGCAGTATATGCTATAACCGGGCAGTGCCCGGCTCCGGTTCTGCTCCCATGAAGCCAAGTCGAAAAAATTTAACATCGCTCCCATTGAATTTTCCGGCATATTATGCTATAATCAAATCTGACGGAAAGGAGTACGGGCAATGCAGACACCGGTTTATGATTTTGCAAGGAAATACGCGGATTCCGGCGCGGTGCGGATGCACATGCCGGGGCACAAGGGCAAGGCGCTGCTCGGCTGCGAGCCGCTTGACCTGACGGAGATCGCAGGGGCGGATTCGCTCTTTGAGGCGTCGGGCATCCTCGCGCAGAGCGAGGCGAATGCGGGGTCGCTGTTCGGCTGCCGGACGCTCTACTCGGCGGAGGGCTCCTCGCTTTGCATCCGCGCCATGCTGTATCTTGCGCTGCTGCACGCGGCGGATACGGGCAGGCCGCCTGTCATCGCGGCGGCGCGCAATGTGCACAAAGCCTTCCTGACCGCGGCTAAGCTGCTCGGTTTCACGATCCGGCTTCTGCCGCAGCAGCGGGGCATGAGCTATCTCTCCGGCGCGCTGACCGACGCGGCGCTCGAAAGTTGCCTCAGCGGGGAGAATCCGCCTGCTGCGCTCTATCTGACAAGCCCGGATTATCTCGGAAATCTCTGCGATATCCGAAAGGCGGCGGAATTCTGCCGCGCACATGACATGCTGCTGCTGGTCGATCAGGCACACGGGGCATACCTGCATTTTCTGCCGCAGACGCTGCATGCGGCTGACCTCGGCGCCGATCTCTGCTGCGATTCCGCGCACAAGACACTGCCTGTCCTGACCGGCGGCGCCTATCTGCATATTGCGGACAGTGCGCCGGAAATCTGCAAAAGCCGCGCAAAGGAGGCAATGGCGCTGTTTGCCTCGACGAGCCCAAGCTATCTGATTCTCGAATCGCTCGACCTCTGCAACCGGTATCTCTCGGCGGGATATCCGGAGCGGCTGCGGGCATTTCTGGAGCGGGTGCAGGCAATGAGGGCGGCGCTTTCCGCGTCCGGCTGGGCGCTCTGCGGGGATGAGCCGATGAAGCTCACGCTGCGCCCGAAGCCCCGCGGCTATCACGGGCAGCAGCTTGCGGAGCTTATGCAGCAGGCGGGCATTTTCTGCGAATTTGCCGACCCCGATCACCTTGTGCTGATGCTGACGCCGGAGAACCCGGAGCGTGACCTTTGCCGCGTGCAGGAGTTTCTCTGCAAACTGCCGCAGCTTGCGCCTTTGCCCGAGGCTGACCTTCCGGCGCTGTCCCCTGCCCCGGAGCTTCGCCCGCGGGAGCTGCTCTTTGCGAATACCGAAACGCTGCCGGTCTCGGAATGCATCGGGCGCATCTGCGCAGGGCTGACGCTTTCCTGTCCGCCCGCCGTCCCCATCGTCCTCTGCGGGGAGCGCATCACAGAGAAAGCCGTGCAGCATATGACCTATTACGGCATCACACACTGCACGGTCGTGAAATAACCAGCCTTTTTTCCGGTTTATCGCAGGAACACTCTTCCTACACGGGAGTTCTGAAAGTTCTGAAATAAACAGGATTTCTGCTTGACTTCTCCTGCGATTTATGCTATAATATGGATGAGATTATGTGCCGGAACCGTTCCGGTACGCTCATGCCGCGGAATGCTCCGCGGACTACCCGGCAAAGGAGGAACATCTATCATGCGTCACATTCAGACAATCGAGACCCGTGATCTCTGCGAGAGTGCGAAGAAGGGCGGCTGCGGCGAGTGCCAGACTTCCTGTCAGTCCGCATGCAAGACCAGCTGCGGCATTGCAAATCAGCAGTGCGAAAACACCGAGACCGCATCCGCAGAAAAGTAATTGGTTTTTGCAACCGAACGAATGCCGCCCTGTCAATGAGGCGGCATTTTTCGCGAATCGGAACGGGAGGGGGATTGTCATGCAGCAGATCATCACGCTGTATGCATTGGATGCACATGAAAAAAAGCAGCTTGCCGCCGAATACGCCGAGCAGCTCACAAAGGAATTTGCCGCTTCCGAGGCTGCACAGAAGCTGAAGGAACAGATCATGCAGCAGACGGAGCAGGAGATCATCCGCAAAATGGACGAGCTGGCGCAGAAATCCGAGAGTCAGCTCAAGCTGATCACCGATCCGTACCGCTATACGGATGTCCGGCTGGCGCGGCTGCTGCGGCAGTTTGCGGCACAGCTCGTGCAGCGCACAAAGCATGTTTCGGATGCCGGCATCGAGACGCTCGAAAACCGGCTCTCGCCCTATCGGACGGACAAATTTCAGTTTAACGGGATTCTGGATCCGCTGCTTCAGGGGCTGCCCGAAAAGCAGGCGCCTGCTCCTGCACCGGAGCCGGTTCCGGTTCCTGTCATGCCTGCGCCTGCGGTGACGCCGAAGCCCGTGCATACGGCTGCCGGTGTGAAGATGCGTGCGGGCGCCGCAAAGCCCGTCTCGAAGGATTTTACCATGATGAGCGCGCTGGCCGAGCGGAACGGCAGAAGCCTTGCGCTGAACGTGAGCGATTCCAAAGGTCCTGCCGCGATGATCGTGCAGCGGGACGGTACGGTTTTTTCCGTCAATGCGCCCTCTGCGCTCCAGAAGCCGCTGCGCGGGCTCACCAATGTCAAGGAGATCGCGGCATGCACAAATTCCGTTGCCGTGCTGCACTATGACGGCAAGCCCGAGGCATTCGGCGCCGCGCTGCTGCATAAAAAATGCGCATCATGGCCGGCGATGCAGGGAATCCGCTTCTCAGAGCAATATCTGCACGGCATCTCCACCGCCGGAAAAATGTATTCGACACATCCCACCAGACTGCCCGTGCTGCGCCCGAGCCAGGTGCCGGTCTCGCTTCAGAGCATTCTGAACGGGTATCTGATTCTGCTGCGCGACGGCAGTGTGATCGGCGAATATAAATACGGCTGCGGCGAATGGACGAATATCATCAGCATTGCAGCGGGCACGAACCATTTTCTCGGCCTGACCCGCGAGGGACAGGTGCTCGCCGTCGATATCACAGGGAACCGGCAGGCTTTGACGCAGACATGGAAAAACGTCATCGCCATTGCGGCATACGGCAATTACTCCGTCGGGCTGACCTCGGACGGCACACTGCTCACGACCGACCCCGAGCTCTCCGCGCAGGTCAGCGGCTGGCATGAGATCGCCGGCTTTACGCTCCGCAACCACTGGGTCCTTGCCGTGACCAATTCCGGAAAGGTGCTCTCAAACTGCATTCAGGCATCCGTTTTTGCCGGATGCAAGCCCAATTTTGTGACCATTCCGCGCTAAACGGAGGTGATGCATGCGATGAAACAAAGGGTCTATGCCTGTTATGCGCTGTCAGATGCGGAGAAGCAGCAGCTTCTGGAAGCGTACCGGCACGAGCAGATCACTCTGCTGACCGAAACAGCAGAAGGAAAGCTGCTGCTCAGAGACTTTGCCGGCGCGCTGCTGGAACGGACATCCGCGCTCAGTGCGGCACAGCTTGCGGCGCTGCGGAGCAGTCTGCGCAGCGGCACGGAGCAGCCGGATGCCTTCAAGGCGCTGCTCGATGAGATGATGAAGGATCTGCCGGAGGAGAAAAAGCCGGAAAAGCCCGCCGCAGAGCCGAAAGCAAAGGCATCGGAAAAACGCAAAACCGCACCGGTCGTGAAGCTCGCGCCGGCAGCAAAGCCGGAGCCCGCAAAGGCGGCGGCCTCCGAAAAGGAAAAAGCAAAGCCTGCGGCGGAAAAAACGGAATCCGCAGCGGCAAAGCCGGAGAGCCCCAAGCATGTTGTCTGGAGCTGGCAGCCGCCGTCTCCGGAGGAAGCGGCGCTCCCCGCTGAGGTGCCGAAGGCTCCCGAAAAGAAGGCAAAGCCTGCCCCGGAGCCCGATCCGCTGCTGCAAAAGCGCATGAACATTGCGCTCGAAAACTGCCGGAAGATCGCGATTTTGCCGATTCCGCTGACAAAGCCGCCCAAAAGCAGCCGTCTGCTTTCCCGCGGACGCTCCGGCGGCGTGAACGGTATTGCGTACATCGACCGCACCGGCAGGCTGAGCTGCCTCAATGCCATGCCGGAATATGAGGAGGCGCTCGGAATCTGGGATAAGCTGAAGGGGCTGCGGGTTATGGAGGCCGAGGGCGTCCTGATCGGCGAGCGGAAGGATGAAACCCTGAATGTCCTCGCGGCCGGCAGAGCCCACAGCGCCGATCTGAAGGTGGTCGGGCAGGCGTACTTTTTCCCGAAGCAGGAGGCGTCGGAGATGGCGTTCCTGAGCCCGGAGAACCCGGCCTTCGTGCAGTGCTGCGAGCAGTTCAAAACGCTTCCGGCGGATCGCCCGTGGCTTGATTTTGCCGTATGCCGGAACTTTTACCTGATTCTGTTCGCCGACGGCACGGTGCTGATCGGCGGAAACGGCAAGAGCCGGTATCTCCGGCCGGAGGTTCCGATCAGAGCCATCGCCGCAGGAGACCGGATCGGCGTCATGCTCGACGCGGCCGGAAGAGTGCATCAGATCAATGCGGCGGACACCCCGATCCGTGCGCTGCCGTGGTCGAGAATCATCGCCGTGCAGGTCGCCGGCGACCTGATCGTCGGGCTGCAAAGCGGCGGCACACTCGCACTGAACCGCGCACAGTACGCCGAACAGCTCCGCAAATGGACCAATCTCGCAGCCGTTACGCTGCGCTATGCAGACGGGCTCAAGGGGCCGCAGATCCTTGCGGTCAACAACGACGGCGCGGTGCTGTGCTCAGACAGCATCGGCATTCAGGGAAGAATCCTCAACGCCGGAATCACACCGATCCCGTAACAAAAGGAGAATTAACATGATTCATCAGTATCAGCTCGGCGGCTATCATATCGTGCTGGACGTCTGCTCCGGCGCGGTGCATGTCGTGGACGAGATCGCCTATGATCTGATCGCGCTCTATGAGAAGATGCCGCGGGAGGATGCCGAGCGGAAGATCTATGAAAAGCACGGCGGAAAGCCCGGCGTCACGCGGGAGGAAATCGCGGAATGCTATGATGATATCACCGCGCTGAAGGATGCCGGAAAGTTGTTTTCACCGGATACCTTTGAGCCGATGGCCGGCACGCTCAAGGCGAAAACCGCGGGCGTCGTCAAGGCGCTCTGCCTGCATGTCGCCCACACCTGCAACCTGAACTGCTCGTACTGCTTCGCCAGTCAGGGCAAGTATCACGGCGACAGAGCGGTCATGTCCTTCGAGGTCGGAAAGCAGGCGCTCGATTTTCTTGTCGCAAATTCCGGCTCCCGGCGGAATCTGGAGGTCGATTTCTTCGGCGGAGAGCCGCTGATGAATTTCGGCGTCGTCAAGGAGCTCGTCGCCTATGCGCGCAGCATCGAAAAGGAGAAAAACAAGAATTTCCGCTTTACGCTGACAACAAACGGCATGCTGATCGACGACGATGTGATTGATTTTGCAAACCGCGAGTGCAGCAATGTCGTGCTTTCGCTCGACGGGCGCAGGGAGATTCACGACCGCTTCCGCGTGGACTATGCCGGAAACGGAAGCTGGGAGAAGATCGTCCCGAACTTCCAGAAGCTCGTCAAGGCGCGCGGCGGGAAGAATTATTACATGCGCGGGACATTTACCCACGCAAACCCCGATTTTCTGGAGGATATCAAGGTCATGCTGGGGCTTGGGTTCCGCGAGCTGAGCATGGAGCCGGTGGTCTGTGCCGAGGGCGACCCCTCCGCGCTGACCGAGGACGATCTGCCGGTCGTCGAGCGGCAGTATGAGCAGCTTGCCGGGCTGATGATCGCGGAGCGCAAGGCGGGCAGACCCTTCACCTTTTATCACTACATGATCGACCTGACCGGCGGCCCGTGCATCTATAAGCGGATTTCGGGCTGCGGCTCCGGCACGGAGTACATGGCAGTGACGCCGTGGGGCGACCTGTATCCGTGTCATCAGTTCGTCGGGGAGGAGAAATTCCGGCTCGGCGATATCTGGCACGGGGTGGAGAATCCCGCGGTGCAGGCGGATTTTGCCGCGTGCAATGTCTATGCGCGGGAGGAGTGCAGGGAATGCTGGGCAAGGCTGTACTGCTCCGGAGGCTGCGCAGCCAATGCCTACCACGCGACCGGGTCGGTGCGCGGGGTCTATGCGCCCGGCTGCCGGCTTTTCCGCAAGCGCATGGAGTGCGCGATCATGGCCGAGATCGCAAAGACGATTCCGCCGGACAGCGAAGGCTGATCGGCATTGCATTTGCCGCGCAGAAAACTCAAAAAAAGGGCTTGACAAATGCGGCAAAATCTGATAAAATAGTAGGGTACGGTCTGCCGTACCCGGCGAGATGATCGCCGATTCCTTGTCCGCCCGGAATTTCTGAAACGGACGGGCTTTATCCAGAAGGAGGTGTATCTACAATGGCAAAGCTGTCTGCAAGCTATGAGCTGATGCTTGTGCTCTCCATCGCAAAGGGCGAGGAGGCTGTCCAGTCCACATGGGCAAAGTTCAAGGATCTCATCGAAAAGAATGCAGAGCTCGGCGAAGTAGAGGAATGGGGCAAGCGCAAGCTCGCATACCCGATCAACTACGAGACCGATGCATACTACATCGTGGCAGGCTTCACATCCGCCCCGGATTTCCCGGCTGAGCTGGATCGTGTGCTGAACATCACGGACGGTGTGCTGCGCTCTATGATTACCATTAAGGAGTAATCACAAAAACCGCATGAATGGGAGGTTCGGTTTATGCTGAACAAGGTAATTCTGATGGGACGTCTGACCCGTGACCCTGAGTTTCGGCAGACCCCTTCCGGCGTTCCGGTCTGCCGGTTCTCCATTGCAATCAACCGTTCGTTTGTCAATAAGCAGACGGGCGAGCGCGAGGCCGATTTCATTGACGTCGAAGCGTGGAGAAATACCGCGGAATTTGTTTCCCGCTATTTTAATAAGGGAAGCATGATCATCGTCGAGGGCAGCCTCCGGAACAACAATTATACCGATAACAACGGCGTCAAGCATTACAGCATGCGCGTCATGGCGGACAATGTCACCTTCGGCGAATCCAAGAGTGCTTCGCAGGGCGGCGGCAATTACGGCGGCCAGAGCAACGGCAATTACGGCGGCTACGGCCAGCAGCAGGGCGGCGGCTATGCACAGCCCCAGCGGCAGTTCGCAGACCCGCAGCAGCAGGCGCGTCCGGCAGCTCCCATGCAGGATGCTGCACAGATCGGTGATATCGGTGAATTTGAAGAGATCCTCAGCGACGGGGAAGTCCCGTTCTGAGACAAATGCGCTGTGCCGCATTTGAAGCCTTGAATGTAAATTTTTCCTGACAGGAGGGAAAACGATTATGCCTATGGATCATGAAAGACCGCAGCGCGGCGGCAAGAGACCGCGCAGAAAGGTTTGCATGTTCTGCGTCGATAAGGTTCAGACCATCGACTACAAGGACATCAACCGCCTGAAGAAGTGCATGACCGAGCGTGCAAAGATTCTGCCCCGCAGAGTCACCGGCACCTGCGCATTTCATCAGCGTCAGCTCACAACCGCGATCAAGCGCGCAAGATACGTTGCGCTGATTCCGTACACGGCTGACTGATTATCAGAGCACAAAGCACCCGGGGCAATCGGCTCCGGGTGCTTTTTCTGTGTCATGGAAATCAGAATGTCCCGACTGTGCTCAGCCGGGACATTTTGTTTTTTGTATCGCTGCCGGTCACTTCACGGCTCGATCTGATACAGATCCGCAGCGTTTTCCTTCGTTGCGAATTCGGATACCGCAGCGACCCGCACGCGCATCGTCCTCTGACCGAACGCAATTTCGATCAGATCGCCGATCTTGACCTCATAGGATGCCCGCGCCGGTTTGCCGTTCACAAAAACCCGGCCTGCATCACATGCTTCATTCGCGACGGTCCGCCGCTTCATCAGCCGCGAAACCTTCAGGTATTTGTCCAGTCTCACTTCTTATTCACGGCTTCCTTCAGGTGCTTGGAAGCGCGGAACGCAGGAGCCTTCTTTGCAGGTGTTGTCATCGGCTTGCCGGTACGGGGATTCTTTGTTTCCTTCGCCTTGCGGTCATGAATTTCAAATGTACCCAGACCGGTCAGGTGAACCTTCTCCCCTGCCATCAGGGATTCGATGATCACGGATGTGACCAGTGTCAGTGCGTCATCTGCTTCCTTTCTGGTGCAGTTGCCCTTCTGCGCCAGCGCACTGATCAGTTCGATCTTCGTCATTGTTAGATCCTCCACATTGCATCTTGTATTTCAGATTATTTGTGCCTCTGCTGTGTGCACAGCGTATTGTCGTGTCATTTCTGCTCTGTCAAATCTGATTTGTTGTTCAGATTCTCCTTCGCTTTTGCCCAATACACATCGAGCGTCTCTATCGGAAGCTCCTGCATGCTCTTTCCGTCTGCCGAAACAAGCCGTTCGGTCTCGGCAAAACGCCTCAGGAATTTTTTGGAAGCGTCGTTCAGTGCTGTTTCCGCATCAATCTGAAGATGCCGTGCCGTATTGACACAGGAAAACAGCAGATCGCCCAGCTCATCCTCCATATCCTGCCGGTCTCCGCTGCGGATTGCTGCCTCCAGCTCATCCGTTTCCCTGCGGATATACCCGAACGCATCCTCCGCATTCCGCCAGTCCATGCCGGCTCTGCCTGCGCGCTTTCCGAGCTTCTGTGCATACATCAGCGCAGGCAGCGCCTTGCACACGCCCTCGAGCGTTTCGGTTGCGGTTTCCTGATGCTTGGTTTCCTGCTTGATGCTGTCCCAGTTTTTGAGGACCTCATCGCTGTCTGCGACACGGACATCGCCGAACACATGCGGATGCCGGACAACCAGCTTCCGGCAGAGCTCATCGCAGATATCCGCAAATGTGAAATGCTGCTGCTCCGCCTCGATCTGGCAATGGAACACAACCTGAAGCAGCACATCGCCGAGCTCCTCCCGCAGCATCGGGACGGAGTTCAGGTCAATGGCTTCGACAGCCTCATACGTTTCCTCCAGTAAATCCTGCCGGATGCTTGCATGAGTCTGTTCCCGATCCCACGGGCAGCCGTTTTCACTGCGGAGAACCTGCATGATCTCCAGCAATTCGGAAATGCCGTAATGCGGACAGTCCCGCAGTCTGGCAAGAGTTTCTTCGCTCGTTCTCATATTGTTATAATTTTACCTCATTTTTGACAAAAAAGCAAGTGTTATTTTTCAGCAAACCGAAAGTTTCAAAAATCGTACAAAATGCGTATTTTTCCGCTTTGGCTTTATGTGAATTTAAGACAAAGATTTTTCGCACAGAATCAACTGTTTTTCACTTGCGGTCAATAAATCCGACCTTGCGGTAGACCTTTTGCAGGGTTTTCCGGGTAATCCGGTATGCCTGCTCGCTGCCCTCGTCGATGCACTGTGTCAGATAGGCCTTGTCGGCGATCAGCTTTTCGTATTCGGTTTGCAGCGGCTTTAAGTGATCCGCGACCGCCTCGCCGACCGCAATTTTGAAATCGCCGTAGCCCTTTCCCGCGAATTCCGCGGTGATCTCGTCATAGCTCTTTCCGGTCACGGCGCTGTAAATCGTCATCAGGTTGTTGATGCCGTCCTTGCCCTCGCGGTAGCAGACCTCGGTCTCGGAATCGGTGACCGCGCGCTTGAACTTGCGGAGAATGGTGTCCTTGTCGTCAAGGATATAGACGCAGCCGTTTGCATTTTCATCGGATTTCGACATCTTCTTTGTCGGGTCCTGAAGCGACATCAGTCTCGCGCCCTGCTTCGGGAAGTAGCCGTCCGGAACGGTAAAGGTCTCGCCGTAGCGCTGATTGAAGCGCTGTGCGATATTGCGCGCGAGCTCAAGATGCTGCTTCTGGTCTGCGCCGATCGGGACGAGATCGGCATTGTACGCGAGAATATCGGCCGCCATCAGCACCGGATAGGTAAAGAGTCCCGCATTGATGTTATCGGCATGCTTTGCGCTCTTGTCCTTGAACTGGGTCATGCGGCTCAGCTCGCCGAACATCGTCGAGCAGGAGAGCACCCAGCTCAGCTCTGCGTGATGCGGATTCCGGCTCTGCACAAAGGTGATGCTCTTTTTCGGGTCCATGCCGCAGGCGAGCATCAGCGCAAAGGCACGCATCGTATTCTTCCGCAGCTCCGCCGGCTCCTGCGTCACGGTAATCGCGTGCAGGTCGGCGATTGCGTAGATGCACTCAAATTCCTCCTGGAGCTTATCCCAGTTGCGAACCGCGCCGATGTAATTGCCGAGCGTAAAGACGCCGGTCGGCTGGATCGCACTGAAGATCCGCTTCTTCTTTTCAGCAGCTTGTTCCATTTCGCATTCCTCCTAAAAGGGTCACTTCTTCAGCGCGGCATCCGGATCAATGCCCGCAGCCTGATCCTTGAGCTGCGCGCCGCGGAGCTCGTTCATCAGGCGGTGATACAGATTCTTGAACAGGCGCTCCTTCTCGGTGCCGGTGTCGCTCGAGGAGGTCAGCTCAAGACGATAGACGCCGCCGGTCGTGAGGATATAGGCAAAATGCACGCCGCCTGCCGGGAGCTCAAAGTTCTCGACGGGCTCCAGCCCCTCGATGTAATTTGCGGCATTCGCGACAAACACGCGCGCCGCCTGCACAACGCCCGGATAGCGCTGCGCGGCACCGGAATAATCCTTGCCGTTGTTGAAATAGAGGTTTGCGGCGCCGTTGATATAACATGCGAGGGTCGTCAGGACATTCGCAGCCATCGGCATATCGACGACCACGCCGTAGACCGTGCTTTTCGTCATGAACTGCGTGAAATTCGACGGGGAGAGGTGCAGTGCCTGAAATCTGGTTGTCAGATATGTCTTGCTGACAGGAATTCTTCTGATAAAATTATGCTGTTCTGCCATGATCATGTAATCCTTTCTCAATCAATCCGTTTGCCTGCGATTTATCGCATTCCGGCAAATGTGCCCTTTTATTATATCATAACTCATAAAAAAAAGCAATGGGCGAAGCGGTAAAAATTTCGATTTCTCTGGATAATTTACATGAAGGTAACACCGCACAGAGCTGGTGGTGCAGATGCGCAGTCAGATCTTTCGTCAGATTGTATGAAAACGACGCCGCTGGGCTGTCGCCCAGCAAGGAGTTTTCATGCAAGATGACGGAAAAGCTGCAAGCAGATGTGCCGCCAAGC
>JAFUAD010000062.1 GCA_017460835.1 Oscillospiraceae bacterium | reverse complement strand
GCACATCTGCTTGCAGCTTTTTCGTCATCTTGCACGAAAACTCCTTGCTGGGCGACAGCCCAGCGGCGTCGTTTTCATACAATCTGACGAAAGATCTGACTGCGCATCTGCACCACCAGCTCTGTGCGGTGTTGCCTAAACAGAGAAAGCAACGACCCTGAACAGGAGGCAAATACAAAACATTGACAAATCCGAAACGCAAGCTCAAAATGACACTGATCGTATGGTCCGTGCTGATTCTGGCGGGGTGCGTTCTCGCACTGCTCTTCCGGAACGGCGTGCTCTGGTTCAATATGCCCTCAAAGCGGAAATATCCGGTGCGCGGCGTCGATGCCTCGCACTATCAGGGGACAATGGACTGGGAGACCATCGCAAAGCAGGGGATCACCTTTGCCTTCCTCAAGGCGACAGAGGGCTCCGGCACCGTTGACGACTGCTTTGCGCAGAACTGGGCCAATGCCCGCGCCGCGGGGCTCTATGTCGGGGCGTATCACTTCTTCAGCTTCGACAGCTCCGCCGTCACGCAGGCAGAGAATTACTGCGGGGTGGTTCCGGTCACGGAGGATGCGCTCCCGCCGGTCATCGACCTCGAATATTACCGGAAGGAGAACCTTCCGCCGGCAAATGCCGTCCGCGAAAGCCTGCGCGTGCTGGTGACGCATTTGCAGCAGGCATACGGCAAAAAGCCGATCATCTACACGACGACCGCCTGCTGGAAGGAGTACCTCAAGGACTCGGATCTGGACTACACGCTCTGGATCCGGAGCGTCTACACCAAGCCGCCGTCTTATCTGAAGCCGGACTGGACCTTCTGGCAGTACAATCCGCGCGGGATGCTCGACGGCTACGAGGGCGGCGAGGTGCTGATCGACCTCAATGTCTTCCGCGGTACAATGGACGAATTCCGCGCATTTGCACAGGAAAGCATCCGCAGCAGCGGACAGTGACCCCAAATCTCACCGCGAAACCCAAATCAAACAGAAAGGAACCAAAAAACATGAAAAAACGAATCGGGATTCTGACCTCCGGCGGCGACTGCCCCGGCCTGAACGCAACCATCCGCGGCGTTGCAAAGGCGTGCTTTGAGCTCATGGGCGAGGACAATGTCGAGATCGTCGGCATCGCAAACGGCTACTACGGCCTGATCCACAACATGTGCCGCGTCATGCAGCCCGCCGAATTCTCCGGCATTCTGACGCAGGGCGGCACGATCCTCGGCACCAAGCGCCAGCCGTTCAAGATGATGACCGTCATCGGCGACGACCATGTGGACAAAGTGAAGAACATGGTCGAGACCTACAAAAAGCAGAAGCTCGACTGCCTGCTGACCCTCGGCGGCAACGGCACCCACAAGACCTCCAAGCTGCTCGCGGACGAGGGGCTGAATGTCATCGGGCTGCCGAAAACCATCGACAATGACATCTACGGAACGGATGTCACCTTCGGCTTCCACACCGCCGTAGACACCGCAACCGACGCGATCGACCGCCTGCACACGACCGCCGCCTCGCACAGCCGCATTCTGGTCTGCGAGATCATGGGCAACAAGGCCGGCTGGCTGACGCTCTATGCAGGGCTTGCCGGCGGCGCGGATATCATCCTGATTCCGGAGATTCCGTATGATATCGACAAGGTCTGCGACGCCGTCATGAAGCGCACCGCCTCCGGCAAGAGTTTCTCGATTCTCGCCGTCGCAGAGGGCGCCTTTGACAAGGACGAGGCACAGCTCAAGAAGAAGGACCGCGCCAGAAAGCGCGAGGAGGCCGGCATCATCACCGCGACCGGCAGAATCGCGGCACAGATTCAGGCGAGCACCGGCATCGACACGCGCGTCTGCGTGCCGGGGCATATGCTCCGCGGCGGCTCTCCCTCTGCCTATGACCGCATTCTCGCGACGAAATTCGGCGTACATGCCGCAAAGCTGATTTCCAATGAAAAATACGGCAGAACCGTCGCAATGGTCAACAACAAGGTGACCGCAAACAAGCTGGAGGACGTTGCCGGTCTGACCAAATTCGTCGATCCGAAGGATCAGATGGTCGTGACCGCAAAGCGCATCGGCGTTTCCTTCGGCGACTGAATGATGTATCTCCGATGGATTAAAAATGGGGCTCCGCCCCAAACCCCGCTTAAGGGACATTGTCCCTTAAGAATCCCATTATGATAATAAATATAAAAAGCACGCAGAATCTTACATTTACCTTATAACGGGATTCCAACAGTTTGCGAAGCAATACTGTGGGATAGATATCCCTTTGGCGAGGTTTGGAGCAGGGCTCCATTCAAAATCATCGCGAAGCGATACCTTTTTCTACAGACTGAAAGGGACAGGAGCTCGATTTGCTCCTGTCCCTTTTGCAGTTCGGGAAAAGCTGCTGCCGCTCAGTCGATCTCAACGGCAACCTTCTTGTTCTCGCGGGCTGCGGCGGCACGCATCAGTGTGCGGATCGCCTTTGCGATTCTGCCCTGCTTGCCGATGACACGGCCCATGTCGTCCGGTGCTACGTTGAGGTGCAGGACGGTCACGCCCTCCTCATTCACCTCATCCTCGGTGATCTGAATTGCGGATTTGTCCGTAATCAGTCCCTCAACGATTGCAAATAACAGTTCTTTCATGTTGTACTCCCTAAAGTATTACGGATTTTGCGGAACGGTGCCGTCGATTACAGCACGCCCTCCTTCTTCAGGATCACGCGGACGGTATCGGTCGGCTGTGCGCCGTTTGCAAGCCATGTCTTTGCCTTCTCAGCGTCAACCTTGATCACGGACGGCTCCTTGGTCGGATCGTAAATGCCGATCTCCTCAATGAAGCGGCCGTCTCTCGGATATCTGCCGTCAGCAACGACGATACGGTAGAACGGAGCCTTCTTTGCGCCCATTCTTCTCAGACGAATCTTAACTGCCATGTTATTTTCACCTCCATACATGTATTCAGAAATATTTATTCCACGCAAATTGATATTGCGATGAAAACGAAATTACAGCTCATGAGACTCCGGTCACAAGCCCGCCGAGCACCAGTGCGCCGCCGAGAATCATATAGAATCTTCTGGTATTCTCCCTGCCGAACAGCTCTGTCAGGATGCGCAGGCGCCAGCCGTCAAAAAACCAGTCCCAGTCCCGCCAGCTTGCGAGCAGAAGGAATCCGCCGGTGATCAGCAGTGCGATGGATGTTGCATTCATGATGCTGCCCTCTCAGATTGTCTGTATTACGGTTTACAGCTTCGGAAAGCCGTTCATGCCCTCCATCATGGAGGGGTCGAGCTTCGGCATTTTTCTTCTGCCGAAGAGTCCCTTTCCGCCCTTGCCGACCTTCTTCATCATCTGCTGCATCTGCTCAAACTGCTTCAGCAGCCGGTTGATATCCTGCACCTGCATGCCCGAGCCCTTCGCGATGCGCTTCTTGCGGGAGGGGTTGATGATCGAGGGCTTTGCGCGCTCCTCCGGGGTCATCGAGGTGATGATCGCCTCAATACGGACAAACGCCTTTTCGTCGATATCAAGATCCTTGATCTTGCTGCCGACGCCCGGCACCATCGAGACGAGCTTTTTCAGGTCGCCCATTTTGGAAATCTGCCGGAGCTGCTCAAGCAGGTCGTTTAGGTCAAACTGATTTTTCGTGAGCTTTTTGGTCAGGCGCTCCGCCTCCTGCTTGGAGTAAACATCCTCCGCCTTTTCGATCAGCGAGAGCACATCGCCCATGCCGAGGATTCTGGAGGCCATGCGGTCGGGGTGGAACTGCTCGAATTCATCGAGCTTTTCTCCCATACCGACATATTTGATCGGCTTACCGGTAACGGAGAGCACGGAGAGCGCCGCGCCGCCTCTGGTATCGGAGTCGAGCTTGGACATCAGCACGCTTGTGATGCCGAGCGCCTCGTCAAATGCCTTCGCGACGGTGACGGCATCCTGACCGGTCATCGCATCGACGACCAGCATGATCTCGTTCGGATCGGTCTCCTTCTTGATCTGTTTGAGCTCATCCATGAGCTTTTCGTCGATATGCAGGCGGCCTGCCGTATCGAGAATCACGACGTCATGGTTGTTGTCCTTTGCATAGCGCAGACCCTTCCGGGCGATCTCGACCGGGTCGATCTGGCCGAGCTCAAAGACCTTGACCTCCGCCTTCTGGCCGACAATGACGAGCTGGTCGATTGCGGCAGGGCGGTAGATATCGCAGGCGACGAGCAGCGGGTGATGCCCCTCTTTTTTCAGGAGCTTCGCGAGCTTTGCCGCATGGGTGGTCTTACCGGAGCCCTGTAAGCCGCAGAGCATGATGACAGTCGGCGGCTTTGAGGCGATATTCAGGCGGGAATTGCCGTCGCCCATGAGCGCGATCAGTTCCTCGTTGACGATCTTGATGACCTGCTGTGCGGGGGTCAGGCTCGCGAGAACCTCCTCGCCGACGGCGCGTTCAGAGACCTTTTTCACAAAGTCCTTGACGACCTTATAGCTGACATCCGCCTCCAGCAAAGCGAGCCGCACCTCGCGCATGGCTTCTTTTACATCAGCCTCAGAGAGCTTTCCGCGCCCTCTCAGCTTTTTGAATACGGCGCCGAGCTTTTCGGATAATCCTTCAAATGCCATACGATTCCGGCTCCTTTCCTGTTGCTTTTTATCAGAAGAGTGCGGCACCTCTGCGGGCAGCCTCAGTGATCTGCGCGGCTGTTTCGCCCGGAAGTGCGCTGCTCAGTGTTTCGATCTCGCGGAAAACGGCGCGTGCGGCCCTGAGCCTTGCAGCGGCACCGATCTGCGCTTCGAGCGCCTCAAGACGGCGTTCGCCGCGGTGGATGCGGTCATAAACCGCCTGCCGGGAGATGCCGAGCGGCTCTGCCAGCTCCGAGAGCGAGAGGTCGTCGTAATAGTAGCCCTCCAGCAGCTCGCGCTGTTTCTCGGTCAGAAAGCTCCCGTAGCAGTCGAGCAGGAGGACAAAATCTAGGTTTTTCAAGGATTTTGCGCCGCCTTTCTGCTGTCATGGCCGAAACCTTTACACCAGCTTTCCTATTATAGCAGACTTTTCATGTTTTGTCAAGGGGAATTTCCATGTTTCTTTATTCTTTTGTCCGTTCTTCTTCGCCGAATTATCCGAAATAACCTTTAACCGGCCGGCAGTGCCGGCTGCCGATTTGCTTCGCACCATAATGAGCAAAGGCGGGTGTATTTTCTCAGCCGAATATTTTGGCACGCTTGGGCGTGCACGCGGCAGTCCCCATATATGAGCCGTGGGAGCATGAACCCAAAAAGCAGCACACTCCTGTGCTGCGGCCGGCAGTGCCGGCTGCCGATTTGCTTCGCACCATAATGAGCAAAGGCGGGTGTATTTTCTCAGCCGAATATTTTGGCACGCTTGGGCGTGCACGCGGCAGTCCCCATATGTGAGCCGTGGGAGCATGAACAAAAAAAGCAGCACACTCCTGTGCTGCGTCCTGATTGAAATTGGGAGCACAGGAAAAGAAACCCGCGAAGCGAATCGCCAGCGGGGGCTCCCCGCCGGCCGGGGGCTCCCCGCCGGCCGCAGATCAGGGGTCGATCCAGTAGCGATCCTTCAGCGGAATCAGCTTCTCAAAATTCTGCTTGACACCCCGCCAGCCGTCCGGCACGAATTTCTCCACATCATCATCCCTCGGCAGCAGCGAATACAACGCTCTTCCGTCAAAATCCACATACAGCGACGGCAGCAGCGCCTTCCTGTCCGCGTCCGATTCCGCCCGCATGAACATGTACGCAAGCTCCGCACTGTCCGTCGCCGCAAGCAGAATCTTCTCGAAAAACTCCCCCGCCGTGGACTTATCCACCACCGGAATCCGGAAGCGGCTCTGGCAGAATTCCCCGAAGGAGCCGATCTCGCGCACAAATTCATACAGCGCGCGCCCCTGCCGCTTATATTTCAGGTCGAGGCTGTCATAATATTTCCGGTAATCCAGCCGCCAGATCGTCTTGTCCGACACATACCACTGAAACTTTTTCTTATACATTGTCCCGACGATGATCTCATCTTCCTTGATTTCCATTAGAATTCCCTCCTTTTTTTATCCGAACAGCCCGCGCAGAAGCGCTGCGCCGAGCGATTTCTCCGGTGCAAATGCATCAGACTGCATAAAGTCCGTCAGGGCTGTATAGAGCCGGCTCATTGCCGGATCCTCCGGCGCCTCGGAAAAGCGCACCGTGCAGACCAGCAGCCTGCCGCCGGAAACCGCCGTCTCGAACACCAGCCCCAGCCTGTGATTCCGCTCGACATTGTCGATCATCTGCACGATCGGCCGGTACCCCGCGGGCGCGGCATCCAGAACGGCGCAGTCAGAGTGCGTCACCGGCATATACCACTGCGGCGTCGAATATGCCTCGCTGAACATCGCGCGGGCAACCGGGTGCGCGGTGTCGATGCAGAGCCCCATTGTCCCGACCGGAACCCTGCGCCCCATCGACTCCGAAATCATTTTGAACATGTGATAATTCCAGAAATCCGTGCAGTAAAAGCCCTCGACCTTTTCGGTAATGTGTTCCGGCAGCAGCAGCACGGCCTCTCCGTTTTGCAGATGCGGCTCGGCCTCGCTGAAGCTGTGTGCGATCCGCACATTCTGCCGCAGGGGCTCTGCGGGCGGGAGAATTGTCAGCATCCATGTGTTTTTCACCTGCTCGCCGGGGATATCAAGGGTCAGCACGGCCTTTCCGGTTATGCCCTGCGGCAGGGCGATTTCCGCATTCCCGAGCGGCAGAAGGCCGTTTGCATTTTCGGGGATTGAGCCGGTTTTCTCAAAAAGCTGCATGCCGCCGCAGGTCAGTGTGATGCGGAAGGGCTGCGCGGCAAGCTGCTGCCGGCTGCTGCGCACCGCAAACCGCACCGGAACGGTCTGTCCCGATTCCCATACATAGGAATCGAAGATCGCGAGCGGAACCAGATCGCCGCAGAAGCCGCGCCACTCTGCCGGTTCGATCAGTCCCTTGCTTTCGAGCAGCGCATTCAGCATGCCGACGAGCGCCGTACCCTGCCCGGGGAAATCCTGCAAATCGAGGATCTGGAATCCGGCGATATGCGGGGAGCGCATTGCGGCTTCGAGCTCCATTTTGTAGCATTCACGGGAAAATTCGCCGGAGCAGCGGAAGAAATCCGCAGCCTGCGCTTCCATGCCGGCAGCCTTCAGCCGTTCGCGGAAAATCACGAAATTGCGCGCTTCCGTGACACCGGTATACTTCGGAATCTCCGTATAATCCGGATAAATATTGTACTGCCCGATCTCATGCGTGACGACCGGAACCGCCGGGAAAAAGACCTCGTCCTGCGCCTTCGCCTTCACGCGCTTCACGCCGGTGCCGTACTGAATCTCGATCTCCGATTCTGCGCCGGAATTTGTCGTATCTGCGTGCATTTCCGCAGAGGGAACCAGATATTGCTCATAATCCCACGATGCCGAGGGTGCGGCGGTCTGCATCCTCCCGATCGGCGCGTCGCAGTCCGCGAAGGAGCCGCGGATCAGCCTGCCCTTTCCGGTGCGGACGCCCGTCCAGAAATCCTCCTGCGGAATCTGAAGCGGCATGTGCTGGAAATTGTTGCTGCCCTGTGTATAGAGCGGGCGCGGGTCGGCGGCGCGCAGCGTGTCAATGAACAGACCGAGCTGCTCCGGCGAGCCCCAGAGCTCATTGCCGAGCGAAAACATGCAGAATGACGGGTGATTGCCGAACGCCTTGCAGATGCGCAGCCCCTCGCGGAGCAGATAGGCCTGCTCGGCTTCGTTGTATTTCTCGCCGCCGGGCGCATCGAGCGTGCCCCAGAAGGGCAGCTCCGGCTCCATGTAAATGCCGCAGCGGTCTGCTGCCGCAAATGCCGCTTCGGGCGGACAGCAGGTGTGGAAGCGGTAGTGGTTGATGCCCCATTTCTTCATCGTGCGGAAGACCGCGAGCCATGATTCGGGATCGGTCGGGGCGGCGCCGGTCAGCGGAAATGCCATGCCGTCATGCTTGCCGCGAAGCATCACCGGATGCCCGTTGATCTCAAAATGATCGCCCGCCGCGGTGAAATCGCGCAGGCCGAATGCGGCACATGTGCTTTCTCCGTTTTCGAGCGTGAGCATGAAAAGCGGCATCGCCGGGGTATATTCGCTCCAGAGCGGAACCTCCTCCGGCAGCGGAACCGTGAACGAAAATGCGCCCTCGCTGTCTGCGGAAAGCGCCGCAGTCTTTGGAATCTGATACCGGATGACATCCGTTTTGCCCTCCGGCACAAGACAGAGCTTCAGCTCCGCCTCCGCCGATGCCGCGCCGTGCAGGATGCCGCGCACGGTCAGGCGGCGGTTTGCCGCATCGGGATAAAGCTGCAGATCGGAAATATAGATATCCCTGTGCAGCGAGAGGATGCAGTCGCCCGTCACGCCGATCCAGTTTGTCTGCGTGTCGGGCGAGGTCATGTGCCCGCCGGCGGTCGGGTAATCCGTATTTTTGATACAGAGCACGAGCTCCATTGTCTCGGCGGTGTGCCCGCTGAGATCATAGACATGCGGGGTACAGAGGCTCTGCTCCCCGCCGATGTAGTTCCCGTTTACCCAGAGCCGCGTCATGCGCGTGCGCTCAAGCGTCAGGAAGCAGTGCGGGAAAGCCGCCTGCTCCGGCGTCAGCGTCAGCGTTCTGCGCAGCCAGATCTGCCCGCTGAACGGGTATTTTTCCGTCAGGAAGCCCGCCTCCCGCTTCTCATTGTATCTGCCGATCTGCTGCTGCGCGGTTGTGCCGGGAAGCTGCATGGAAAGCGGGAAATGATCGGGCGGCTCACTGTATTGACACGGAACGGGGTCAGGGCAGAGCTGCCAGAGCCCGTCCGCTAAGATCATATCGGCCATTACTGTGCTCCTTTTCAGTGTTTATTTTGTATTATTATAGCACAGATCGGGCAAAGTTGCAATGTGCGGAAGTATGCAGTTTATGCTGAATTTCCGCATGATTCACAGAAACCCCGGGCAGACCGCCCGCCGCAGCCTGCCCGGGGTTTCGTCATTTCCCGCCCGCCAGCAGATAGATCACGCCGTACACGACCGACGCCGCCGTTCCGTAGAGGATCACGGGGCCGGCGATCGTGAAAATCTTGGTGCCGACGCCGAGGACAAAGCCCTCGGTTTTCGACTCCACCGCCGCAGAGGATACCGCATTGGCAAAGCCGGTGATCGGCACGAGCGTCCCCGCGCCGCCGTGTTTCGCGAGCTTTTCATATAGCCCGAGCCCTGTCAGCATCGCCGAGCAGAACACCAGAATCACCGAGGTCCATGTGCCGGCAGTCTCCTGCTCCAGCCCCTGCGCCAGCAGCATTTGCCGGAGAAGCTCGCCGATCACGCAGATGCCCCCGCCGATCACAAAGGCCTTGATGCAGGTCGCCGTGACATTTGTTCTGCGCGAGGCACGCGCCACCATTTCCCTGTATACCGCGCGCGGCGGCTCCTTTGCGCCCTGCGAATGCAAAATTCCGTTCATGCCTGATCGCTCCTTTCTGTTTGTCGGTAACAGTCTGCCCGGAATGCAGGGGATTTATTCCGCCGCGAAAGGACAAATGCCGAAAAAATATTGCGCCGGGCGGTTCTAAGTGCGGCGGGACAGGCATAGAATATAGCAGACACACGCAGATTCTGCGGCATAACGGGAGGATGATGATATGCAAACAAATGAATGGACGGTGCGGCGGGAGGCTGTGTATACCCCTGTGCAGGTGCCGGAGACCGTACAGGAGCAGAGCGTCGAGCTGGACTATGTCCTGCCGGACTACTTCCCCGACTTTTTCCGTCTGCTGCACTGCACCGCAGATGCATGGATCACAGAGCAGGAGCTGACCGACGGCACGCTGCACTACACGGTCAAGGTGCGGATGCATGTGCTCTACTGCGGCGAGCAGGGCGGCAGCGTGCAGGCGGTGACACAGCAGCTCACCTACCGCAAGCAGCTCGCGCTCCCCGCAGAGCTTGCCGCCGCAGAGCAGACCGTATTCCGGTTTACTGCCGAGCCCTCTTACATGAACTGCCGTGCCGTCAGCCACCGGCGCATCGACCTGCGCGGGGCAATCCGCATCCGGATTCAGGCGGCGGGCGAAAGCCGGCGCGAGGTGATCTCCGGCGCAGAGGGGCTGCATGTGCAGTGCCGCACGGAAACTGTGCGCTATATTTCGCAGATTCTGCGGACGCAGAAGCGTTTTGTGCTTTCAGAGGATTTTCAGATCGCGGAATCGCAGCCGGCGCTGCTCTCGGTGCTGCGGGATCAGGTCGTGCTCTCCGTGACCGAAACGCGCATTGTCGCGGGAAAGCTGGTCGTCAAGGGAGAGGCGGCCGTGACGCTGCTGTACGGCGCCGAAAACAGCATCGAGCCGCTGACGGCGGTGTTCCCGTTCAGCCAGATCGTCGAGCAGGAGGGGCTCTCCGATGAGATGCCCTGCGCCGTGACTGCGGCGCTGACCGATATTCTGCTGACGCCGGAATCGGAAAACGACGGGAATATCCGGCTGATTCACTGCGATTTGCAGATCACGCTGCAATGTGAGGCGGCGCGGAGCACGGAGGCGGCGCTCCTGCGCGATCTGTATTCGACGGTGCATCCGGTGACGCCGGAGACTGCGGAGATCTCCCTTTTCGACGCACCTGCTGCGATTTCGGAGACAATGACCGTGAAGGCGGTGCTGAATCAGCCGGATACGGTATTAACAAAGGTATATGCGGCATGGGCAGAGCCGTCTGACATCCGCTCTGCGGCGGCGCCGGAGGATGCGGAGGGCACGCTGCTCACCGGAACGCTGCACTGCTGCGTGCTCGCGGCGGATGAGGAAAACCGGCTGATGATGCTGGAGCAGGATGCGCCGTTCACATGGACGCTGCCGGTTCCGGCCGCCGGACAGATTCTGCCGCCGGTGACCGTCCGCAACTGCGGCTATACGCTCTCGGGGCCGGACAGCGTGACCGTTCAGCCGGAGCTGCGCATCAGCGGGAGCATCATGCGGCAGACCCCGCACCGCCTTGTGACGGAAATCGCAATCGACCGGGAGAGCCGCCTGCCGGCGGAGGAGGACTATGCGCTGCGGCTGTACTTCGGGCAGCCGGAGGAATCGCTCTGGGAGATTGCCAAGCGCTACCACACCGCGCCGGAGGCCGTGCGGGAGGAAAATGCGCTGGCGGACGATGTGCTGCGGTCGGCGCAGATGCTGCTGATCCCGAATGTGAAATAAATGCGGAGGGCTGATGCTATGAATGATATTTATGCGGATATTGCAAGGCGCACCGGCGGCGATATCTATATCGGGGTCGTCGGACCGGTCCGCACGGGAAAATCCACGCTGATCAAGCGGTTTATGGAGACGCTGGTCATCCCGAATATTCCGGAGGATGCCAAGCGGGAGCGCGCGACCGATGAGCTGCCGCAGAGCGCGGGCGGGCGCACCATCATGACGACGGAGCCGAAATTCGTCCCGGAAAACGCTGTGCAGATCGCGCTGCCGGACGGCGCGGAATGTGCCGTCCGCATGATCGACTGCGTGGGGTACATCGTGCCGAGCAGCCTCGGATACATCGAGGAGGAGGCGCCGCGCATGGTCAAGACCCCGTGGTTTGACGAGGCGGTGCCGTTCAATATGGCGGCGGAGATCGGCACGCAGAAGGTCATCACCGAGCACTCGACCGTCGGGCTGGTCGTCACGACCGACGGCTCCGTGACGGATATCCCCCGCGCAGAGTATGCCGCGGCGGAATCGCGCGTGATCTCGGAATTGCAGGCGCTCGGCAAGCCGTTTGTCGTGCTGCTGAACTGCGTCGAGCCGGAAACGGAGGATGCACAGGCGCTCGCTGCGGAGCTGGAGGAGCAGTACGGTGCGCCGGTCATGGCGGTAAGCTGCCTGACGCTCGATGAGGAGACGATCCGCAGCATACTCTCGCGGCTGCTCGATATGTTCCCGATCCGCGAGATCAGCGTCGAGACGGCGGCGTGGCTGCCGGCGCTCTCGAAGGGACACTGGCTGAAAACGGCGGTGTTCGATGCCGTTCGGCAGGCGGCGGACGGTCTTTCGGTCATGCGGGATGTTCACGGAATGTGTGCGGCGCTGGCGTCCTGCGAGTACATTCAGGAGGCGGAAATCCGCAAAATCTCGCTCGGAACGGGCAATATCGTCCTGCGCGTGACGCTCGACCCCCTGCTCTTTTACCGCATTCTCGGCGAGGAGACCGGCATCGAGATTCAGAGCGAAAACGAGCTGTTCCCTGTCCTGATGGAGCTTTCCCGCATCAAGCGCGCCTATGAGAGGATTCAGCCGGCGCTTGAGGAGGCGGAGGCGACCGGCTACGGCATCATCATGCCCGAGGCAAACGAGCTGACGCTTGAGGAGCCGGAGATGATCAAACAGGGCGGGCGCTACGGCGTCCGGCTGCGGGCATCGGCGCCCTCGCTGCACATCATGCGCGCGGGCATCCGGACGACGGTCAGCCCGATCGTCGGGAGCGAGAAGCAGAGCGAGGAGCTGGTGCTGTATCTGCTGCGGGAATTCGAGGAAAATCCTGCAAAAATCTGGGAATCCAACATCTTCGGAAAATCGCTGCATGAGCTGGTCAATGAGGGGCTGCACACCAAGCTTGGCAAAATGCCGGCCGAGGCGCGGATGAAATTGCAGGAGACACTTGAGCGCGTTATCAACGAGGGATGCAGCGGGCTGATCTGCTTTATTCTGTGAAGCAAATCCGATAATTCTGATCGGCGGCTCCGGCTTTGTACCGGAGCCGCCGGTTCAGCTTGTCAATAAAGATATATCTTCGATGGAATTATAATGGGGCTTTCGCACACTTCGCTATGGGTTTTCTGTTCAAAACTCACCTGCCTCGCGTAAAGGACATTGTCCATTATGATTCCATTATGAAAAGTAATATAAAAAACACACGATCTAACATTCAACTTATAACGGGATTCCAAAGGGATAGTATCCCTTTGGCAGGTTTGGGCAGCGCCCATTATAAATCCATCGCGAAGCGATACCTTTTTCGACAAAAACCCCTTCGCGATATGCCCAAAAAATGAACAAAGATTCGTACAGATTGCCAAAAAGTGTATGGAGACTTGCGTTTTTGCGGAAAATATGCTATACTAAGGTGAATGAGAATCGGCTTTTCAGAGAAAAGATGAGGAAAGCGAAGGAGGAAACCCGATTATGAACCAGACACAGCAAACAGTTTTGAACGGAACACCGTGCATTATGCTTTCTGCCGGGGGGTATGAGGCATATGTCGCCTATGAGATCGGCTCGAATGTCATCCGTCTGCGCGATGTGAAGCACGGCATCGACGTCTTTCGCTATTCGCCGGATAACACGGCAGAGACCCTGCTGCAATCCGCAGAGGTCTGGGGGCTTCCGACGCTCTATCTGCCGAACCGCTTTGCCGACGGCATCCTGAAAACCTCCGACGCCGTGTATCAGCTCCCGGTCAATGAGGCGGAGCCCTATCACAATCACATCCACGGCTTTCTGCATAAGCGCGTACATAAGGTGCTTTCGCACCATGCCGACGACAACTGCGCGGTTGTGAAAACTGCCTACGATTACGACGAGAACGACCCGTTCTTTGCCTATCTGCCGCTGCGGTTCCGCGTCGAGCTGACCTTCACGCTCAGCGAGTACGGGCTGGAGCATAAAATCGCGATCATCAATCTCTCGGAGAAGGCACTGCCGGTCTCCGTTGCAACGCATACCACGATCAAGGCGCCCTTCCTGGACGGCGCAAAGCCGGAGGATATGCGGCTGACCGTGCCGATCGGGAAGCGCTGCGAGCTCAATGAGCGCTGCCTGCCGACCGAGCGTCTGCTCGACCTGAAGCTGTCCGATCTCGAATACAAGAACGGCACGAAATGTCCGGTGCTTCAGAATCTCGACAATGACATGTATCAGGCGGATTACGGCATGCTGGATGACCAGAAATTCTACGGCGCGATCGTCGAGGATATTGCCTCCGGCAAGCGGATCTGCTATGAGGTCAGCCCGGAGTATAAGTTCTGGATCATCTGGAATGACAAGGGCTTCAACGGGTATTTCTGCCCGGAGCCGATGACGGCGATGATCGACGCACCGAATCTCAGCCTGCCCGCGGATGTGACGGGGTATCAGGAGCTGAAGCCGCACGGTGTTTTTGAAGCAAACCAGAGATTTTTCACGGTTTAACGGAACGGTAATTGAGGAAGGAGCTCCGGATACGGGGTTCCTTCCTTTTTTGGGCGGTGCCGATCAGATCGCCTGTATCTGCATTCCGTACAGCAAAGGCCGGCTGCCGGGAAATCCCCGACAGCCGGCTTCTGATGAGAGGAGGGGGATGCAGGCTCAGGCACCGGCATGCGCCGGGGAGCGGTCCCGGAACAGGAACGAAATACACCAGACGGCGGAAAGCGCCACCAGAATGTAGATCATTCTGCTCACAATGGATGCGGCACCGCCGAACATCCATGCAACGAGATCCAGCTCGAAAATACCGACAAGCCCCCAGTTGATTCCGCCGATGACCAGCAGAATCAGCGCCAGCTTATCCCACATGTCGCAATTCCTCGCGTTTCATGATATTACAGCGCACGGTTCACTGCCCTGCGCTGTTTTTCTCCTTCGGAGGAAATCGCTGCATGCCGCTTCCCGTGTCTGCTTCCCTATTATGCCCCCGGATTCGGAAATATTCACAAAAATGCAGAAAAAATTTTTTCAGCACACAATATGCTCTTGATATCTGCGGCGATTTGTGCTATAATAGATAGGACAAAGGGAATGCACAGTGCCTTCCCCTTGCAGAATACAGCCGGTTTCGGCAGAATGGAGCGGTGACATATGAAAGTGGCTCTGCGAATCCTGTTCCTGCTCGCAATCGCATGCAGCGCAGCGATCTCGGTTACCTATGCAGTCAATCTGTACCGTGAGCGTTATGCACCACGCTATCTGAAAGGGAATGCCTGCTGACCGGTCGGAATCTCTCCGGTCGGCATGACATATCAGCAATCCGCAATCTTAAAATCAGAAAAGAGGAAAAGCAAATGGACATTCGTTTCGAGAAAGCAGCAGTCCTGAAGCAAAAGCCCGCTGATGAGACCAAGCTCGGCTTCGGTCATATCTTCACGGACTATATGTTCATCATGGACTATGAAACAGGCAAGGGCTGGCACGATGCGAGAATCGTCCCCTACGGCAATCTCTCGCTCAGCCCGGCAGCGCTCTGCCTGCATTACGGGCAGGAGGTCTTTGAGGGCCTGAAGGCATATCGCCGCGCCGACGGCGGCATTCAGCTCTTCCGCCCGGAGGAGAACTTCAAGCGCCTGAACAGCTCGAACCACCGTCTGGTGATTCCGGAGCTCCCCGTTGAAACGGCAATGGAAGGGCTCATGGAGCTGCTGAAGGTCGAGAAGGACTGGGTTCCGTCCGCAGAGGGCGCTTCCCTGTATATCCGTCCGTTTATTATCGCAATTGACCCGTTCCTCGGCGTGAAGCCCGGCGATCAGTATCAGTTCATCATTATCCTTTCCCCCTCGGGCGCATACTATGCATCGGGGCTCGATCCCGTCAAGATCTATGTGGAGTCCAAGTATGTCCGTGCGGTGCGCGGCGGTATGGGCTACACCAAGACCGGCGGCAACTATGCAGCTTCCCTGATCGGTCAGGACGAGGCGCATAAGGAGGGCTATTCTCAGGTTCTCTGGCTCGACGGCGTGGAGCAGAAGTACATCGAGGAAGTCGGCGCAATGAACATCATGTTCGTCATCGACGGCGAGATCGTCACACCGGAGCTTCAGGGCTCGATCCTCCCCGGCATCACCAGAAAGTCTGTTCTGGAACTGACCAAGAGCTGGGGCATGAAGGTTTCCGAGCGCAGAATCACCATTCAGGAAATCGCCGATGCATACGATAACGGCAAGCTGGACGAGGTGTTCGGCACCGGTACCGCTGCGGTCATCTCCCCGGTCGGCCACCTGAAGTGGGGCGACAAGGTCATGACCATCAACGACAACAAGATCGGACCGATCTCTCAGAAGATCTATGATACCATGACCGGTATCCAGTGGGGCACTCTGGAGGATCCGTTCGGCTGGGTCGTTCCGGTGGAGTAATTCACGATACAACATACCGGCACACTGCTTTTCTGCGGTGTGCCGGTTTATATCCGGGGCAATTTCCGGAAAACAGGATACCTGAAATTATGATAATGGAGATGAGAACGATGTATTGTCAGAATTGCGGAAATGAAATCCCTGCTTACGCCAAATTTTGCAGAAACTGCGGCGCACAGGCGGCAGTACAGCCCGCGCAGCCGCAGCAGCCCACGCAGCCCCAGCAGTTCGCGCAGCCGCAGCAGTTCGTACAGCCGCAGCAGTTCGCGCAGCCGCAGCAGTTCGCGCAGCCGCAGCAGTTCGTGCAGCCCCAGCAGTTCGCGCAGCCCCAGCAGTTCGTGCAGCCCCAGCAGTTCGTGCAGCCCCAGCAGTTCGCGCAGCCGCAGCAGTTCGTGCAGCCGCAGCAGTTCGCGCTGCCTCCTGCCTATGCCGGCGTACCGAAAAAACCGGTTGATTTGGAAAAGCGTCAGCAGATATTTGCCTATATCGTTTTGCTGCTGATCGGGTTTCTGATGATAAATCTGTTTACCGGAAAATTTTTCAGCTTTGTGGATTTCGGACGGGATGCGTGGGAAGCACACGGACGGCGCAACAGTGTGACAAGGGATCCTTTAATAGGCTTTGATTACCACAGCTATTCGATACTGGATCTGGTAATAAACGATCACAAGCTGCGCACAGAGGAAGACGAAAATTACGGGAGCTGGGGTGACAAAGAAGGATATGGCTTCGTGTATTACACATACTCAGGAAGAGTCACCACAAGATTTATCAAGGATTATGTGAATTATAGAAGGACGGACATTGATTCGTTTTCGATTATGTGCAATTATTATCCATATGTCTGCGCAGCAATTTTCGTCCTCGCAGGCGTATTTGCCGTAATCGCGCTGATTGCTATTAAGCGAAAACAGTTTCGGCAGGCTTGGAGCCGGATGAGTATTGCGAGCATCCTGCTGCTCATCGGAAAAGCACTTGGAGCGGTTGCTGCATTCCTTCTGTATGATATATTAAATCTGAGAAACCCTTTGATTTTTCCGGACGAAGGACAGGATCATGTAAAGGTTGCGCCTCATATATGGTATGCGATCAGTCTGGCATTCGCCTGTGTCGTGATTTCGATTGTCTGCTGCATAAGAGCAAAAAAGAGCGAACAGGCACGGAATGCTCTGAAAAATCAGCAGACCGAAGCAGCTGTACTCCCATAAATGCAAAAGGCTCTGTCAACTTGACGGAGCCTTTTCCCTACCTTGCCGGCAGTGCTGGAGCTGTTACGGTACACCAAAACAAAAACCCGCCTCTGCATGAGACGGGATTCCAAGCTGGTGAAGGGACTCGAACCCTTGACCTGCGCATTACGAATGCGCTGCTCTACCAACTGAGCCACACCAGCATACCGAAATGTGCCGATAATTATTATATCACAATTCAGCCAAAAAGTCAAGCGGAATCAGAGAAAAAATTTCATCCCCGGGAATTGTAATTTTCCGGAAAATATGTTATACTATAGTGTGACGAGAACCGCCCTGCTGAACAGCGGTTCGGAAAGAGAACAGAAAGGAGCGTCGTCCGGACACCCCACCTCCTTCGGACGGCAAAGAATCTTATGGCGAAAAAACGGGAAAAGCGCATGTCGTGCCTCGGCGTACTGCTGATCGTCTGTATGCTGATCGTAATGGGCACGACGCTGACAGTAAGAAGGCTCTTCGCAAACGGAAATGTCCCAAAAATTTTCGGCACGCGGTATTGCTACTATACTGAGAGCGATATGGGCTCCTATGTGCCGCGCGGCTCACTCGTGATCGTGGAGGATGAGCCCGCCGAGAAGCGCAGCATCGTGCTGTATCTGTCCGATCAGGGCGATTACCGGATCGCAGTGGCCAGCATGATTCAGGAGACGCCCGCGACCGAAACTGCACCCGCCGTGAAAAAATACTCTCTGACAACCGTGACAAATGCGGTCGTCGTCGAAACGACCGAGGATCGGATCTACGGCGTCTGCACGCACAGAAGCGCCGAGCTCGGCACGCTCGTCGGCTTCCTGACCAGCACCGCCGGCATGATCGTCGGGCTGCTGCTGCCCTGCGTGCTGCTGCTGATTTACCTGATCTCCGTACTGATCGCAGCAAAGGAGGCAGAGGCGGATACGCAGGACGACGAAGACACCGATCTCGCGTTCGTGAAGTCCATCCAGCAGAAGCAGCAGAAGATCGCGGAGCGCGATGCCGCCCGCCGCGCAAAGCAGCGCGAGAAGCAAATGCTGACCGACTCGCTGGAGGAGGAGCCCGTAAAGGCAAAGCAGCAGCGGAATGACGAGGCGCACGGCATGGAGCGCGCACGCCGGATGCTGAGCGACGAGGAGATCGCACGCCTCGATGAGGAGGAGGCAGCCCGCCGCGCAGAGCGCATTGCCGCCGTGAGAAGCCACATGGAGCAGCGCCGCCAGACCGAAACCCCGGACGGTGTGCCGCTTTACACCACTGAGATCATCACAAAGACCCATACGCTTTCGATTCCGAAGGTCGGCGATAAGCCGCTGACCACCACGCAGCGTCAGGAGCTGACACCGACTCCGCGGGAGAACATCCCGCGCCTGACCGCAACCGGCCATATCCAGATTCCGACGCCGGAGCAGCTCGCTGCCGAAAAGCAGGCAGAGGATGAGCGCCTGAGCCGGAAGCCGGAGACCGGCGCCGCACCGGAGCAGAGCCCGGCACCGCAGGAGACACCGGCTGCGCAGGCGGCAACCGCACAGGCAAAGCTGGTCATCCCGCAGGATCTCTATGCAGCGCCCGCCGAAAAGGAAAAGGCCGCAGCAGAGCCTGCACAGGAGCCCGCACAGGCGCCGGCAAAGCCCGCGCCGAAGAAAAAACGCAAAAAGAAGCCGCAGCAGAATGTGCCCTCCGCGAGCTTTGCCGATCTGATGGCATTCCTCGATGACGAGAAGAAAAAGCTGCAATAATCCGGCAGCACGCGGAATCCGAACCGAATATACTGCACGCTATTGCAAGACGTACAATAGATTTCAGGCGAAAATTTCGTCAGACAAGGAAGGAGACCGCCGCCTTGCTGACGCAAGGCAAGGGCGACTGACGCAGTATGGCGGAATTTTCGACGAAAGGTATGTACGGATTGCAGTAGCGTGCAGTATAATCAAAAAAACGGAAGCGCGTGCGAATCGGCGCTTCCGTTTTTTCATCCGTGCGAGAATCGGTAATTTATGATCGAAATTTGACAATATGTATAATATGACAAGATTTGACCGAAAAACTTTTCTATATATCTTGATTTTTCACAAAAACTGTGCTATAATAAATTGAATATTATATGCATAAGGGATTTTGACAGAGAGGAAATGAAGAAAATGGCACGAAACCGTGACAACAAAAATCCGAATTTTGAGATTCCCCGCCCGGTATTCCCCAAGCGCGCAGTCGTGACGGGCGGCATGCCTTACGGCAATAAAGAGCTGCATTTCGGCCATGTCGGCGGCATGCTGGTGTTTGCCGATACCTATGCGCGATTCCTGCGCGACCGGATCGGCAGCGAGAATGTGATCTTCGTCTCCGGAACCGACTGCTACGGCTCCCCGATCGCCGAGGGCTGGCGCAAGAAGGTCGAGGCGGGCGAATTTGAAGGCACGCTCGAGGAATTTGTGCAGCGCAACCACGAAAAGCAAAAGGATACCCTCAAAGCATACGGCATCGCGCCCAATCTGTTCGGTGCCTCCGGGCTCGGCAGAACAAAGGAAATTCATGCGGAATATACGCTGGAATTCTTACAGTCGCTCTATGACAAGGGGCAGCTCGATCAGATCACGACCATGCAGTTCTTTGACGACAAGGCGGGCGTGTTCCTGAACGGGCGTCAGGTCGTCGGAAAATGCCCGGTCGAGGGATGTACCTCCGAGAAGGGCTATGCGGATGAATGCGATCTGGGGCATCAGTATATGCCGGAGAATCTGCTGAATCCGATCTCCACGCTGACCGGCGAAAAGCCCTCGATGAAGCCCGTGACCAACTGGTATTTCAAGCTGCGGGATTATGAGGCGCTGATGCAGGAATGGGTCGCCGAAATGCAGAAGGACAAGGCGGTTCGGCCGGTCGTATGGAAGACGATCGGGGAATTCCTGAAGCCGCCGGTCATTTACATCAAGCGCGAATTTGAGGAGAAGTATTTTACGCTGAAGGACAGCATGCCCGCGCATCAGTACCTTGAGGAGCCGAAAAAGCCCTCGTTTACGATCGAATTCACTGCACTGCCGGACTGCGACGCCGCCTGCCGCATCCTGACGGAAAACGGCATCCGCTACCGCACGGGAAAGACGCTCGTGCCCTTCCGCCTGACCGGCAATATCGAATGGGGCGTGCCGGCGCCGGTGCTTGAGGGCGCAGAGGGGCTGACCGTCTGGGTCTGGCCGGAATCTCTCTGGGCGCCGATCTCCTTTACGCAGGCGTATCTGGAATCGCAGGGGCGCGACCGCGACGAGTACCGCGATTACTGGTGCAGCAAGGACGCAAAGGTGTATCAGTTCATCGGGCAGGACAATATCTATTTCTACGGCATTGCCGAGCCCGCGATGTGGATGGCGCAGCAGGAATCCGCTGAGAAAACCAGCAATCCGCCGGAGGGCGAGCTGCAATTGCCGGTGATCGTCGCGAACCACCACATTCTGTTCCTCGACAAAAAGGCATCGAGCTCCGGTGCCGTCAAGCCGCCGATGGCGGACGATCTGCTGAACTACTATACCCCGGAGCAGCTCCGGATGCACTGGCTCGGGCTGGGGCTCGGGCAGCGCTCGGTCAGCTTTATGCCGAAGCCGTATAATCCCGACGCAGACCCGAAGGAGCAGGACCCGGTCATCAAGGACGGGCTGCTGCTCTCGAATGTCTACAACCGCATGATCCGGACTGCGTTCTATACCGCGCAGAAGGTCACGGACGGCATTCTGCCGGACTGCCCGCCGGAGGAGTCTTTCCTCGCGGATGCGAAAAAGGCAGTGCTCGAATATGAGCGGCATATGTCAAAATTCGCGTTCCACCAGTGCATTTATGTGCTGGACAGCTATATCCGCAATGCGAGCAAGTACATGGCACGGGCGCTGAAGCCGGACGAGCTCTCCAAAGCGGAAACCGAGCAGGTGCTGAGCAATCTGTTTTATATGATCCGGATTGCGGGCATTCTGCTGCACCCGATCGTGCCCTTCGGCACCGCGAAATTGCAGGAGTATTTGCAGGTCGATGACCGCATCTGGTCGTGGGATACAATTTTTGAGCCGGTCAGCTACTTCACCGGCGCGAACCACAAGCTGAAGTTCCTCCCGCCACGCACCGATTTCTTCACGCGGCATGAATCGCAGTTTGAAGCTGCGGGGAATGAGGAATAATTCTGAATTGTGATTATGGATGCAGATTGTTTCGGTCTCTGTTCTGTTTTGCCGTATTGATTGAAGCAATCAGCATCCGCCGCATAGAACCGGCAGTATGCAGCAATGGCTTGCCGTTTTGTTCGGTTATGATTTCTGCGCGCATCAGGATTTCAAGCCAGTATTCGGTTTCATAGCATTCTTTTAGTGAAATTTGCAGTCTTGCGATGAAATCATTTTTACTGTGAGCATAGTTTGCCTCCCGGATATTGGCACCGATTGAGGTTGCCGACCGTTCAATTTGGTTGACCAGTGCATAATGGCCTTTGATCGAGTTGCAAAGCCTGATGATTTGAACCGCAAAATCCAGCGACATTTCTGCAAGGATATTCATGTATTTTCTCCCCCTAGTAATGAAATCATTTGCAAAGCAAATGGTGAAATCTGTTTGCACAGATGAAATAGAATACTGCGTATTCTATGAATTTCAATCCGCATTTCGCCGATGGAACTTCATCCCGTCAGGGATTTCATCGCACTTTGTGTGATTTCATTCTTCTCCCGCTGAAAAGCGGATTGAATTGAGTTGACCCATGCATCATGCCCTTTGATCGAGTTGCAAAGCCTGATGATTTGAACCGCAAAATCCAGCGACATTTCTGCAAGGATATTCATGTGTTTTCTTCCCCTAGTAATGAAATCATTTGCAAAGCAAATGGTGAAATCTGTTTGCACAGATGAAATAGAATACTGCGTATTCTATGAATTTCAATCCGCATTTCGCCGATGGAACTTCATCCCGTC
>JAFUAD010000086.1 GCA_017460835.1 Oscillospiraceae bacterium | reverse complement strand
GCGTCTTTTTGGCTGATTTTGTCCCGTTCGTCGTTAAAAATCCTTGCCGTGCGAAAGCACGCCTGCGGATTTTTGCCTAGAACGAAACAAAATCATCTCAAAAATCCGCATATTATTTTAGTGTCAACACTCCCTAGTTATCCGATCTGCCGCTGCAAGAGCGTCAGATCCTTTGCATCCAGAATCAGATCGGAATTGAAATCAAACTGCGCCGCAACATCCGGGTCCTCAAACGGCTTTTCCGTCAGCAGATGCCGCAGCAGCCGCTCTGCCTGTGCCTTTGTATAGACCCGTTCCGGCACCGTGCCGTCGGGCTCTGTGCCGCCGACGAGCCTGCCGTCCGCGTAGATGCAGACATTCGGGCAGCGCTCCGCGATCTCCACGCCGCTCACGAGCGTGTCGTATTCCTCGCCGAGCTCCTTCATGCCCTGAAGACTCCAGTCGTTGCCGGTGTCCCAGTTGTCGCCGTAGTACATGCCGATGATGAGCTGCACCTTCTTATTGGAATTCGCAATGGCGTAATCCGGCCACGAAACCTCGACATAGTAGATATCGCCCTGATATTGGATCGGCTGCGAGATGACCGCCTTCTTCCCGCTGACCTCCGTCTGCACCTGATCGTATGGGCATTGCAGAACGAAGCTGCCGGGGATGCCGTCGCTCTTTTCAAATTCGCTGATATCGAAATAATAGCGGATGGAGAGATCGGTGTGCGGTTCGAGGCAGTCCGTATTGACGAAGAAGGTCAGCTTGGTCGTGCCGGCACCGGTGCTCTCGGGCATATTCTGATAGTATCCGGATGCCCAGAACGAATTGCCGGAAAACAGCCCGTCATCGGATTCCTGCTCCGGGGGCGGAAAGTCCGGCGTCGGCTGCATGGTCTCGTCGCCGTAGGACAGATACAGCCCCGCTGCCGCCCCGACAAATGCGGCATTGTAGTCGATTGTCACCTCATTGTCGATCCAGTCTGCCGTGGTGTCGCTGTGTGTGTCATCCTTATGCGGCCCGCCGACCAATGCGCCCCAGAGCACATGCTTGTGCTCTGCCGGGTCCTCCGCCATCGTCAGCCCCGAGGCCGCGCGGTGATGCGGATATTTCGCGGAGCTCTCGTTGTAGCCGACGACATAGCAGCGCCCGAGCGGATTGTCGCCGAGCAGATATTCCATCTGTCCGAGCGCCCACTGTGAAAAATGGTAATCCGGCTGCGAGGGGTCGTATACATCCTTGCCGTTTTTGTATTTGTCATAAACCAGCGCACAGAACTGCGCGGCGGTATTGTACCGCGCCGAGCCCCACGAATCGAGGAAATAATAGCCCGCTTCGGAATCCTTTTCCCCGGAGGCGTAGGTATTGAGCGCCTTTGCCTCCATCTCCCAGAAATCGAGCACCTCATACGGGCCGCGCCCGATCGCAACTCTGGTTTCCTCGCAGATATCCGGATATTCGTCCTGAATTCTGCCGAAGATGATCGACACGCCGTTCCACATATCGTTCCAGCAGAGCACATAGCCCGGCGGCGCATAGTAATCGTCATATTGCAGGCACAGATCGAGATAGCTGTGATCCTTTGTGATGAGATAGAGCCAGCCGCCCGCAAAGCAGAAGTCATCCTCCCACTTTTTCGATTCATAGAAGCTCGCGGGGCCGTCCTCGCCCTTCAGCAGCGCCTTGTCGCAGTCCGCAGCAAACTGATACAGCGCCTTTGCATAATCCAGACATTTCTCCGCATATTCCGGGTCGGTTTTCCGGAAATTGCAGTAGTTGATCGCGAGACAGGCGGCCGCCTCGGAGACTACATCGGTCGCGGGCTTTTCCTTTGTGGCGAAGAACGCCGGTCTGCCCATTGCGTCGATCTCCGGCGACTGCCAGTACTGGTGATCCACCGCGCCGTCGCCGACCTGATGACAGAAGGCGATCACATCGCCGTTCCGGTCGCGGAAGGTGCATTTCATAAAGTAATCGCAGAAATGCCGGATGATTGTTTCGGTGTGCGGCGCCTCGCCGATCGCTTCATAGGCATCGCGGAATTCGTAATATCCCCACGACACGATCGAGCCCGCGTAGGTCTCCGGCATGCCGAATTTCACATGGTCGCCGGCATCGTGAAAGCCGCCCGCGACATCAATATAGCCGTCGCCGTCCGGGTCGAGGATATCGGCATATTCCGTGAGATAGGATGCGGGCAGGTTGGTTCCGCTGAGGTCGTCGCCGATGGGCTGCATCGGCACCCTCGCGTCGTAGGTATGGCAGTTTCCGCGCCACGGCAGGCGATCCTTGCCGGTCACATCGGTGCCGCACATGTTGGCATCGTAAAAATACAGCGAATATTGCAGGAGCTTTGCGTAATTGAGCTCCGGCTCGGCGTAGTCGATGACGCCGGGCTGCGCTGCTGCCGAGACCTCCGGCGCCGGCAGCGCCCCGGTAATCAGCGCCGAGAGCAGCAATGCTGCGAGTCTGTGCTTTTTCATGGAGTAATCCCCCTTTTTTTCTCTGATACTGTTATTGTATCGCAAAAACAGTGCATTGTCAAGTGATTTTCGCCCCGGAGAAGAATCCCGCACAGCGAAAAAATCGCCCGGAGCCTTTTGCGGCTCTGAGCGATTTTTCATATTGGTAACACCGCACAGAGCTGGTGGTGCAGATGCGCAGTCAGATCTTTCGTCAGATTGTATGAAAACGACGCCGCTGGGCTGTCGCCCAGCAAGGAGTTTTCATGCAAGATGACTGAAAAGCTGCAAGCAGATGCGCCGCCAAGCCGTCAGGCGGGCTTTGTGCGGTGTTGCCTATTTATTATGCCATCTGCTCCGTGCCGGCATACTTGCGGCGGCGCACGACCATTGCAAGCAGTGCGAATGCCGCTGCGAAGCCAAGCTGAATCGTCAGGCAGGCGAACAGCATCTTGCCGTCATAGGCGGAGACACCGCAGATGATGTTGTTTGCCTTGACATACCAGTAAGCCGGGAGGAATCTTGCCGCCGCGACCACGCCGCTGCCGAGCCATTCCATCGGGACGAAAATGCCGCACATGAAGCTCATGCCGAGGCCGAGAATCTGCGCCATCAGATTGACCACGAGCTCGCCCGGATGGAAGCTGGCGATCAGCACAGCCAGCGAGACCGAGATCATCGCGAACAGGAAGCTGTTGAGCAGCGTCAGCCACGTTTTGCCGCTGAACATGCCGAACTGCGTGATGCCGGCAATGATGAACAGCAGCCAGATGCCGACAACGAACAGCGCGCTGCCGAGGATGATCTGGAGTGTATAGGATGCCGGGCGGACGCTCGAGCAGTTTGTGCGGTAGCGGATCGTTCTTTTTCCGAGCGCCAGCAGAACCGGGCACAGCACCTCGATCAGGACGGAGAGCAGGATATACGGGAGATAGCGGAAGTAATCGTCGAGCAGGGGCGGCACATCGCTCTGCGCCGTATCGCTGTCGTAATTTCGGATCGTGACCGCGGTCTCCTCATTCAGGACGGCCTCCGTCCGGCTCAGCGCCGCATCGAGCGGCTGCCCGACTGCCTGATAGGCGCGGACGGTTCCGAGATACTCGCTCAGGAGCTGCTCTATGAGCATGCCCTCGTAGCTGTCGTGCATGCGGTAATGCGAAAAGAGCCCGTCATATTCACCGGCGCGCAGCTTCTCTGCATAGCCTTTCTCAATCGTCATGATATACTGAATGTCGCTGTTAAAGCCCATGTAGCTGACGTCCTTCATTTTGTCGGTGTCGCGTTCGAGCTCCTTCAGATTGTGCCGCGTTCCGATGAAATCCCGGAGGGCGCGGCTCTCAGGGGTGTCATCATCGTCATAGACGACGATATTGACCTTTGAGCCGGAAAAGACCTTTGTCTGCTCCCCCTGATCGGAGTTTGTCATAATCACCGCAATCGCGAGGAAGATGCCGATATAGATGAATGCAGTGGACATTTTGCTGCGCATGACCCTGAGAAATGCCTTAAAGACTTGCATATTTCTTCCTCCTTGTCAGGATAAACCCAAGCAGAATCAGAACGGCGGAGAGCACCGCCATCGAGATGACCGCGACGGCATAGCGTTGATAGTCGCTGTCGATATTCAGATAATACAGGCTGTCGGTAATCAGCGCCGCCGGGTTGATGCGGTTGAACCACGGCGCATAGCGTGCGACGACACTCTTCATGTTGCCGACCATCAGGCCGCTGCAAAAGCAGCAGAACATGGAGACGCCGAAGCAGATGCCGGTCTTGGTGCCGGTCTGGAATCTGCCGATCGAGCCGATGCAGAAGCCGAATGCCACGCCGAGCAGGCCGCCGAGGATCGCGGTCAGGTAGATCAGTGCGGGATTGCCGCCGAACCGGATCTTCAGAATGAAGCTGAGGAAGCTGACGGAGATCACCATGCAGATCGTCTGCATGATCGCGCTGCCGGTCAGGCATGCGCAGATGCTGACGGATTTCGGCGTCGGGGAGCAGCATTTTCTTGCGCCGAGCTTCGAGAGATTGCCCTGATTCTGAATCGTGATGTGCAGCCCGGTCAGGGAGCCGTACATCGCGACCATTGCAAGCAGATTCGTGAAATACTGCACCATGTAGTCGGTATTGCCCTTTGTCAGCGGAACATCTTTGACGGGGCTGAGCTCTGCGCGCAGGCTTTCGATGACCTGCTGCACTGCCTGCGGGTTTTCGGCGGCGCTGTCCGTGATGACGCTGCGGTTGGTGTTGTACTGCCCGGCAAAGCTCCGGAGCACGGTCTGTGCCAGCCCCTCTTCGGTCACGGTGAGCGAGAGCCTGCCGTCCGCGGTCAGAATGCCGCTGACCTCGCCCTCGCGCAGCAGGTCATCTGCCTCCTCTGCGCTGACATACTGCACCTTCAGCAGCGCATCCTCGCCCTCCGATACGGAATCGAGCACCTGACGCAGCGCGGCATCCTCGCCCCCATCCTCGACGACGGCGCAGGGGATCACAGAAAAGGAATCCACCTTTTCATAGATGCTCCCGAAGGCGATCTTGAACACTGTTCCGAGGAACATCGGAAACAGAATCAGCCAGATCACGAGCTCGCGGTTCCGCAGCCCCGCCTTCATCTCATATTTCAGATTGTGAAGAAACATGTCAGTCCTCCTTGTCCCGGAGCGATTTACCCGTAATTTCAAGGAATACGTCATTGAGCGTCGGCAGCTCCGTATAGACGCGGCCGAAGCTCAGGTCGTTCTGCTTCAGCACATCCAGAATGCGGATGAGATTGTGCTTTCCGCCGGAGCAGCGAACCGTAAAGCGGTCATCCTTGTATTCGGTCTCATAGATATGCGGCAGCCTGCCGATCTCCTCGCGGACGGCTTCGGGCAGCTCCAGAATCTCGATCGTGACGGTCTCGGTATTTTTGATCATGCGCTTGAGCTCGTCCTTTGTGCCCTCCGCGATTTTCTTGCCCTTGTCCATGATGACGATATGCGTGCAGAGCTGCTCGACCTCCTCCATATAGTGCGAGGTGTAGATGACGGTCGCGCCGTTGCGGTTCAGCTCCGCGATGCCCTCCAGGATTTTGTTCCGGCTCTGCGGGTCAACCGCGACGGTCGGCTCATCGAGGATGATGAGCTTTGGCTTGTGTGCGATGCCGCACGCGATGTTCAGTCTGCGGAGCAGGCCGCCCGAGAGCTTTTTCGGCCGGAATTTGACGAAATCCTCCAGCCCGACAAACCGGATCGCATCCTCGACATACTGCTTCCGCGTTTCCTTGTCGTGAATATACAGGCCGCAGAAGTAGTCGATATTCTCATAGACCGAGAGCTCGTCAAAAACCGCGACCTCCTGCATGATAATGCCGATCTGCTGCTTGATGTCATAGGCGGTCGGGGACATTTTCTTCCCGAAGATCTCGATCTCGCCCTTGTCGTATGAGAGCAGGGACAGCAGGCAGTTGATGGTTGTGGTTTTGCCGGAGCCGTTCGGCCCGAGCAGACCGAAGATTTCGCCCGCCTGAATTTCGAGGCTGAAGTGATCGAGCGCGATCAGATCGCCGTAGCGTTTCACCATATTTTCGAGCTTTACAACTGTTTCTCCCATTGTGATACTCCTTTCGCAGAACATGCTTTTTTCGTGTTCTGATATGATTATAGCAGAATCTGCTGTCATTTTCCAGTGTCCCGAATCAGTTTCCGATATGACAAATGTCACAATCATTCTGTTGTTCATGCTGATATGCTGTATCCGAACAATGCCAGCCCGGAGGCATTGCAATCTGAGCTTGACAGCTACGAGCGGACAATGGACTACCGCGGCGACAAAATCGAAAATGTTACCCGGAGACAGGCATATATCCAGATTCACGGACAGTCGGAGCTCCCGCCTGTTCCTGATGTTCTGCCGGAGATCGTCTATGCTGCTGATCCGCGCGGCAAGCTGCATGATAATATCGCTGCTCTCCGCGAGCTTCACCGTCTGCGGCAATGCGAGGAAAACGGTGAGCCGCTGTATACGAAGCAGCGCAGCAACGACCACAGCAAGGAAGTCTCGGATATGACGCTGCGGCGGTACTCCGGCTGGGGCGGACTGGCAGATGTGTTTGACGAAAGCAAAGACAGATTTGACTATGACAGAAGCCAGCTCCACCGCTATCTGACGGACGATGAATACAAG
>JAFUAD010000061.1 GCA_017460835.1 Oscillospiraceae bacterium | reverse complement strand
GCCGAATATTTTGGCACGCTTGGGCGTGCACGCGGCGGGGAGCCCCCGCTGGCGATTTGGCTTCGCACCATAATAGGCGGAGGCGCGTGTCTTATCTCAGCCGAATATTTTGGCACGCTTGGGCGTGCACGCGAGGATACAAAAGGATGTTCTTCAATGTCAATACTCGAACAGCTCTCTCAGCCGGAAAGCTGGGAACGATTCTATACATACAAATCCGGGCTCACCTGTCAGGGCTTTTTCCTGAAGGCGCTGCGCAGATTCATCGACCGCAAAGGCTGGGCTCCGGTCTGCGATGCCGTCGCAAAGGGCAGCCCCTTCCCGCTTCCGCGCAGGGCTGTCATCAGCAAAACCGGCTCGCAGAAAAAACGCACCGTCTACATCTACCCGCACGACGAAAATATGGTGCTCAAGCTCCTGACCTATCTGCTGCTGCGGCATTATGACGGACTGTTTGCGCCGAATCTGTTTTCCTTCCGCCCCGGATACTCCGCAAAGGATGCGATCCGGCGGCTGACCCGCACCCCCGGTATCACCGGCATGTACGGCTACAAGGTCGATATCAGCAACTATTTCAACTCTGTGCCGCTTATGCAGTTTATGCCGGAGCTGGAGGCGGCGCTGGCGGATGACCGCGCGCTGTTCTGCTTCCTGCGCGGGCTGCTGGAGGAGCCGGAGGTGCTCGACGGCGACCGCCCCCTGCGGGAGGAAAAGGGCATCATGGCCGGCACGCCGCTCTCGTCGTTTTATGCAAATCTCTATCTGCGGGAGCTCGATCTCCGGTTTCATCAGCGCGGGATTCCCTATGCGCGCTATTCCGATGATATCATTCTCTTTGCGGCATCCCGCGCGGAGGCGGAGGCCTGTGCGGCAGAGGTGCGGGCATATCTCGGCGCCCGCGGGCTGGCGGTCAATCCGGCGAAGGAGTGCTTCTTTGCGCCGGAGGACGGCTGGACATTCCTCGGCTTTTCCTGCCGCGGAGACCGCATTGACATTGCGCCGATCTCGGTGCGGAAGCTGAAGCAGAAAATGCGCAGAAAGGCACGGGCGCTGCTGCGCTGGCGCAAGCGAAAGCAGATCAGCGGAGAAAAGGCAGCGGCGGCCTTTATCCGGATTTTCAACCGAAAGCTGCTGGAGCAGTCCGAGGACAGCGATCTGACATGGAGCCGCTGGTTTTTCTCGGTCATCAATACGACGGACAGCCTGCATGAGATCGACGTCTATGCGCAGGACTGCATCCGGTTTCTGATGACGGGGACGCGGACAAAGGCGCGGTACAGTGCGCGGTACGCAGACATGAAGCGGCTGGGCTACCGCAGTCTTGTGCATGCATATTATGCGAAGCGGGACGGAGAACACGAAGAAAAAACGGAGCCGGGGAACTGATCGCCCCCGGCTCCGTTTTTCGTTATCATTTTGCATCATCCGGTGTATCCGGCATCGGTGAGCTGCTCGCAGACCGCATACAGAATCGCCTGATAGGCTGCCGGCATGAGATGAATGCCGTCGCTGCCGTTATACTCGGCGGAAAGGCCGTTGCTTGCATCCTTCAGATACACGCTGATATCCAGATATCCGTAGCCCTTGCCCGTTGCAGCAAGATACTCCCGGATCGCCGTATTATACGCATCAATATGCGAATTCTCCGTAAATGTGCTGTCCGACGAGACCGGCGTGATCGACGCGACAAAGAGCTTTGCATCCGGAATCACGCTCTGCACCGTATCGAGCAGCCGCTCATAATTCGCGCAGTACTGCTCCGCCGTGGTCATGCGGATATCGTTCATGCCCATCGAGAACACCACATACTTCGGCTTCACCACAGAGAGCGCATACGGCACGCCGACCTCTGCGCCGTGGAATGAAAACTTGTTATCGAGGACGCTCCGCGCACCGACGCTGCCCTTTGCGATGACATGATCCTCGGGCAGGCAGTGATAAACCGAGAGCCCGCTGCAAATGCTGTCCCCGACGAACGCGGTCTCGGCGAGCAGCGCTTCAAATTCCTCCGACCGGGTGAAATCCGTCCGCGCAGTATTCGGCGGAAGGGCGGCGGTCGTGGTCGTCACAGCCGTCGTGGTTGTGGTCGTGGTGACGGTCGTTGTGGTCGTAGTGGTGGTGGTCGCGGTCGAGGAGGTGGTAGTGGTTGTGGTGGTGACCGGCGTGGTTGTGGTTGTGGCCGATGTCTGCGAGGAGGTCTGCTCCGCGGTCGAAGCGGGCTCTGCCTCCGTGCCGCAGGCGGCGGAGAGCATCATCGGAAGCGCTGCCATGCACAGCGCAGCTTTTTTGATTCGGTTCACGGTTTGTCACTGCTTTCTGTTAAAATCTTATGCGGGATTTGTATTTTTCTGCTCCCGCCTCCCTATTCTATCACATTTCACGAATTCTGTCAATTCCTGTCCGGAGGAAAATATCCGGAAAATCTGCGAAATCCTACAAAACAACTGTGTAATGCGACGGAATCCGGAGAAATTTCTGCGAAAAACTTGACAAACTCCGCCCCGCTGTGCTATAATGCAGCTATCAATCAGCCGGAAATCCGGCGGAAAGGACGTTTTCTCATGTTCAAGTGCAACGCTCTGCTGAACCTCGCGCTTCGACTTACGGTCTTGGGTCAATCCTCTAGGCCTGCTTCGTTGTGCAATGGTGATTTTTGAGCGACACGGGAAAACGCAAAAAATCATACAGAACAGCGGTGTGCAGTCCGGGAGGGCTTCACACCGCTTTTTTGTCATTTTACCGATGGAGGAATCTTTATGAAAATCTGTTTTTCCACACTGGGCTGTCCGGACTTCGAGTGGCATGACGTATATGCAATGGCAAAGGACCTTGGCTTTGACGGCATCGAGCTCCGTACCTACGGGCTTCCGGCGGATCCCTTCCGCAGCAAGCCCTTTACCGGTGCGCAGCTTCCGAAAACTGTTGCAAAGCTCCGCTCTCTCAAGCTGGAAATTCCGTGCGTCAGCTCGAACTGCTGCCTGAATGAGCGGGAAAACGAGGAGCAGAACCGCAAGGAGCTGCTGGCATGTATGGAGCTCGCGCAGGCAGTCGGCGCGCCGTATGTCCGCGTGCTCGGCGACCGCTACGGCGAGGTGACCGGCGCGGTCGATGACGCTTATGTTGCGGAAATGCTGAGATCCCTGATTCCGGAGGCAGAGGCACGCGATGTCACACTGCTCGTCGAGACAAACGGCGTATTCAGCAACACCGGGCGCCTCGCAAAGCTGCTCGCAGAAATCAACAGCGTACAGGTCGCAGCGCTCTGGGATATGCACCATCCCTACCGGTACAGCGGCGAATCGCCGGAGCAGACCGTCACGAATCTCGGCCACTATATCAAATATGTCCAGACGAAGGACAGCTCCTTCAAGGACGGCGTGCTGCGCTATGAGCTGATGGGCAAGGGCGACCTGCCGCTCGATGACATGATGGCGGCGCTCGGCAGCATCGGCTACACCGGCTATATCTCGCTGGAATGGGTCAAGCGCTGGATGCCCGGTCTCTCCGATGCGGGAATCGTGTTCCCGCAGTTTGCAGATTACATGTCGAAATACCGCACCAAGTATAAGCATGATCTTCAGGTCAGCCGCCGCGGCACCGGCTTCTATCCGTGGCCGAAGGAGCGCCTGATCGACTACACCTTCCCGGATGTGCTCGACCGCATCTGTGAGCAGTTCCCGAACCAGTACGCCTTCCGCTACACCGAGCTGGATTACACCAGAACCTATCCGCAGTTCCGCGATGATGTGGATACCTTCGCGCGGGCGCTGATCGCGATGGGCGTCGGGGTCGGCGACAAGGTCGCGATCTGGGCGACGAACGTCCCGGCTTGGTACATCACCTTCTGGGCGACCACCAAGATCGGCGCAATTCTCGTCACGGTCAACACCGGAAACAAGATTCACGAGACCGAATATCTGCTGAAGCAGTCCGATACGCACACGCTGGTCATGATCGACAGCTACAAGGGCACGGACTACAATGAGATCATCCGGACGCTGATTCCGGAGCTCGCGGACGCAGAGCCCGGCAAGCTGGAATCCGCAAAGTTCCCGTTCCTCAAGAATATTGTCACGATCGAGAGCCGGCAGCCGGGCTGCTATACATGGGACGAAGCAGTCGCAAAGCACACCGAGGTTCCGCTCGCAGAGGTGGAGCGCCGCCGCAGAGCGATCAAAAAGGACGACGTTGCAAATATGCAGTATACCTCCGGCACGACCGGCTTCCCGAAGGGCGTCATGCTGACGCACTACAATGTCGTCAACAACGGCAAGGCGATCGGCGACTGCATGGACCTCTCGACCGAGGACCGCATGATGATTCAGGTGCCGATGTTCCACTGCTTCGGCATGGTGCTCGCGATGACCGCTTCCGTCACACACGGCGTCACCATGTCGCCGATTACGGCATTCTCGCCGCGAAAGGGTCTGCACTGCATCAATCAGGAGAAGATCACCTGCTTCCACGGCGTCCCGACGATGTTCATTGCGATGCTCGGACACGAGAACTTCCCCAAGACCGATTTCTCGCATATGAGAACGGGCATCATGGCGGGCTCTCCCTGCCCGATCAAGACAATGGAGGAGGTCATCGAGAAGATGCACATGCCGGAAATCTGCATCACCTACGGCCAGACCGAGGCATCTCCTGCAACCACCATGTCCAAGACAACCGATTCCATTGAGCAGCGCGTCAATACCGTCGGCGGGCCGATCTTCGGCGTCGAGTGCAAGATCGTCGATCCGGAGACGGGCGAGGAGGTCCCGGACGGCGTGGACGGCGAATTCTGCGCGCGCGGCTACAATATCATGAAGGGCTACTACAAAATGCCGGAGGCGACCGCAGCGGTCATCGACGAGGACGGCTGGCTGCATTCGGGCGACCTCGCCCGCAGACGGACAGAGGACGGCTATTTCAAGATCACCGGCCGAATCAAGGATATGATCATCCGCGGCGGCGAAAACCTCTATCCGAAGGAGATCGAGGACTTCCTCTATACGCACCCGGATGTCCGCGACGTACAGGTCATCGGCGTGCCGGATAAGCAGTACGGCGAGGAGGCAATGGCCTGCGTCATCCGCAATGACGGCGCGACCTGCACCGAGGACGACCTCAAGGAATATGTCCGCTCGCACATGGACAAGACGAAGGTGCCGCGCTATGTGCGGTTTGTCGAGGAATTCCCGATGAACGCGGCGGGCAAGATTCTGAAGTACAAGATGCGCGAGGAAGCGGTGGATTACCTCAATCTGCACGATGCGAATAATATTGTAACGGCTTAATGAACCATACGGCAGCAGGGCAGAAAAGCGCTCTGCTGCCGTTTTTGTGTCGGGGGCGCCGAAAATTTTTTTCAAAAACAGTGTAACCTTTTCCGAAAAAAGTGTACTTATATATTATAAAGGTGCAAATGAACCGCGAACCCTGAATGCGTATTTCGTCTTATTACCCAAAATTTGCCTGTGAAATTTGTGCAAGTATACAAAGTTTTATTTTTCTGAGAAAAACTGCTAAGAAAACAGGGCAAAAAAAGCATATAAGGGCAAGAACGCGGATATGCGTCAGGAAGGGAGATGGTTCCGATGCACCT
>JAFUAD010000060.1 GCA_017460835.1 Oscillospiraceae bacterium | reverse complement strand
GGCTTGGCGGCACATCTGCTTGCAGCTTTTTCGTCATCTTGCACGAAAACTCCTTGCTGGGCGCATGTTTCGCAAAGCGAAACTGCGCAGTTTGCAAGCAAACGTGCGACAGCCCAGCGGCGTCGTTTTCATACAATCTGATGAAAGATCTGACTGCGCATCTGCACCACCAGCTCTGTGCGGTGTTGCCTCAAAAATCGCTGCTCCCGGATGATCGGAACGCAGCGTTTACAGGAGACCGTGAAATGATCCGTTCTGTTTTCATCAAATTTTCACCTAATTTTCATCATTCCCGGCGCAAACTGCCCGCACACTTCCTCTATTTATGTTATAATATACGGGTATGATTCCAAAGGAGGAGTTACATGCTGAAGCTATTGAAATATCTGACGAAACACGCATGGGCGCTCGCGGTGCTGGCGGTCGGCTTTGTGGTGACGCAGGTCTGGCTCGATCTGACCCTGCCGGACTACATGGCGGATATCACGAGGCTGGTGCAGACACCGGGCAGCAAAATGTCCGAGATTATCACAGCCGGGCTGAAAATGCTCGGGTGCGCGGCGGGCAGCCTTGCGGCATCGGTCGTGACGGCGCTCTGTGCCTCGAAGATCGCCGCGGATTTCAGCGCAAATCTGCGCGGGGAGATGTTCCGCAAGGTGCAGTCGTTCTCCATGCAGGAGATCGGCAGATTTTCCACCGCAAGCCTCATAACCCGCTCGACCAACGACATCACGCAGGTGCAGATGGTCATTGTGCTGGGGCTTCAGGTGATGATCAAGGCGCCGATCATGGCGGTCTGGGCGATCATGAAGATTTCCGGCAAGCAGTGGCAGTGGCTCGCGACGACCGGCGCCGCGGTCGTGATTCTGCTCACGGTTGTCATCGTCTGCCTCGTGCTCGCATACCCGAAATTCCGGAAACTACAGGCGCTGACCGACGATCTGAACCGCGTCACGCGCGAAAACCTGACCGGTATCCGCGTGGTCCGTGCATACAATGCCGAGCAGTATCAGGAGGAGAAATTCGAGCAGGCAAATGCCGAGCTGACCGGCACGCACCTCTTTGCGATGCACACAATGGCATTCATGATGCCGGGCATCCAGCTCATCATGAGCGGCATTTCACTCGCGGTGTACTGGCTCGGTGCTGCGCTCATCAACAATGCTGCTGATATGACGGAAAAGGCGGATATCTTCTCCGAAATGATGGTCTTTTCGCAGTATGCGATTCAGGTTGTGATGGCATTTATGATGCTGGTCATGATCTTCATGGTTCTGCCCAGAGCCTCGGTCGCGGCACAGCGCATCGGCGAGGTGCTCGGCACAAAGGCGTCGATCACCGACGGCACCGTGACCGCCTGCGCGCCCGACTGCCGCGGCGAGATTACATTTGACAGGGTTTCCTTCCGCTATCCCGACGGGGACGGCGATGTGCTGCACGATATCAGCTTTACCGCAAAGCGCGGCGAAACCGTCGCACTGATCGGCGCGACCGGCTGCGGCAAGAGCACTGTCGTCAACCTGATCCCGCGCTTTTACGATGTGACGGAGGGTACCGTAACGGTCGGCGGCGTGAATGTGAAGGATTATACGCAGAATGCGCTGCGTGAGATGATCGGCTATGTCTCACAGAAGGCGACGCTGTTCTCCGGCACCGTTCGCTCCAATGTCGCATACGGCAGCGCGCATTCCGAGGACGAAGAAGTCAATGCTGCAATGGAAATCGCGCAGGGCAGAGATATTCTGGAGAAAACTGAGCAGGGCGCCGATGCATATGTTGCACAGGGCGGCTCGAATTTCTCCGGCGGTCAGAAGCAGCGCATTTCGATCGCAAGAGCGGTCTTCCGTCATCCCGACATCCTGATCTTTGACGATTCGTTCTCCGCGCTCGATTATAAAACCGACCGCGCCCTGCGCTCCGAGCTCAAGAAGCACTGCGCGGACAGCACAAAGATCATCGTGGCGCAGCGCATCGGCACGATCAAGGACGCAGATCGGATCATCGTACTGGAGGAAGGCAGCGTCGCCGGCATGGGTACACACGCGGAGCTGATGCAGAGCTGCGAGGTTTACCGCCAGATCGCGTACTCGCAGCTTTCGGAAAAGGAGCTTGCATAATGGCAGAACAGGAATACAGAGCACAAACGCCCCGCAGACGCGGCGGCCCGCCCCGTCCGGGAATGCCCGGCGAAAAGGCGAAGGATTTTTCCGGTACATCGAAAAAAATCGTCGGTTACGGTAAAAAATACGTTCCTGCTGTCATCATCGCGCTGGTCTGTGCGATTGTCAGCACGGTTCTGACGCTGATCGGCCCCGATAAGCTCTCCGATCTGACAGAGGAGATCGCAAAGGGCTTTGTCACCGGCATCAACATGGATGCGGTAAAGAAAATCGGCATCACGCTGATCTGCTTCTATGCGGTCAGCTACCTCTCGTCTGTCATCCAGAACTGGCTGATGGCCTCCGTCACGCAGGGGCTCTCGAAGCAGATGCGCACTGATATCTCGCAGAAGATCAACCGCCTGCCGATGTGGTTTTACAATCAGACCTCGACCGGCGACATTCTCTCCCGCGTCACAAATGACGTCGATACGATCGGGCAGTCGCTCAACCAGAGCATTGCGAACCTCGTGCATGCGATCGTGCTGTTTTTCGGCAGCATCTTCATGATGCTGAAAACGAACGGCATCATGACGCTGACGGCGGTGCTCTCGACGGTCATCGGCTTTGTGCTGATGTTCCTCATCATGGGCAGGAGCCAGAAGTATTTTCTGCGCCAGCAGAAGCATCTCGGCGAGATCAACGGCCATATCGAGGAAATCTACGCGGGTCATACGGTCGTCAAGGCCTATAACGGCGAGGCACAGGAGCAGGCGAAATTCGATGACCTCAATGAAAAGCTGCGCGAGAGCGCATTCCGGGCGCAGTGTCTCTCCGGCCTGATGATGCCGCTCATGGGCTTCATCGGCAACCTCGGCTACGCGGCAGTCTGCGTGGTCGGCGGCGCGCTCGCCCTGAACGGTAAAATCGGCTTCGGCGTCATTGTCGCGTTTATGATCTATGTGCGCTATTTCACGCAGCCCCTCTCCCAGATCGCACAGGCGGCACAGGCAATGCAGTCCGCGGCGGCGGCAGGCGAGCGCGTGTTTGAATTCCTCGAAGCGGAGGAGATGCCGGACGAAAGCCAAAAGCCAAAGCGCCTCACGGAAACTAAGGGCGCCGTCACGTTCTCGCATGTGAAATTCGGCTATGAAGGCACCGACAAGATCATCATTCACGATTTTTCCGCGGAGGCAAAGCCCGGCCAGAAGATCGCCATTGTCGGCCCGACCGGCGCCGGCAAGACCACGCTCGTCAATCTGCTGATGCGGTTCCATGAGCTGGGCGGCGGCGAAATCCGCATCGACGGCGTCCCGACTGCGGAGATGTCCCGCAGCGAGGTTCACGACCAGTTCTGCATGGTGTTGCAGGACACATGGCTCTTTGAGGGCACGATCCGCGAGAATCTTGTCTATTCCTCGGAGCATGACGATGAGGAAGCGATCCGGCGCGCCTGCAAGGCAGTCGGGCTGCACCACTTCATCCGCACGCTCCCGAACGGCTATGATACCGTGCTGACCGATCAGCTCAATCTCTCGCAGGGTCAGAAGCAGCAGCTCACCATTGCGCGCGCGATGATCGCGGATAAGCCGATGCTGATTCTCGATGAGGCAACCAGCTCGGTCGATACGCGCACGGAATTGCAGATTCAGAAGGCAATGGATCAGCTTATGGAAAACCGCACCTCGTTTGTCATTGCACACCGGCTCTCGACCATCAAGGACGCAGACCTGATTCTGGTCATGCGCGACGGCGATATCGTCGAAAGCGGCAGCCATGAGAATCTGCTCAGACAAAATGGCTTTTATGCACAGCTCTATAACAGCCAGTTCGAGAGCGCATAACGCTTGGATTTCCATGCTGTGTCGAGTTTGCTGTATAAACATTGAGCCCCAAATTCCGATTCAGGGACATTGTTCCTTAAGAATACTGTTAAGTGAATTAGGGAAGTGAAGTTCACAAAAATTTTACAATGTCGAATGTAGGCAGGTTAGCTGCTTGAAAACAAATAAAACTGAATAAATCGACAGCGTTCCCAAATGAGGAACGCTTTTTTTGTACCTTAAAATCGAATATTGCCTTATGAGCGTTTCTCAATGAAATTTGGGAAACGCTTTTTTTATTGTCCGAAATTGAAAAGGAGTTGGAACTATGTTTGAATACTTGTATGCACAGGATATTACCGCGAACGCGCATCATCATAGGCCTCCTGCGCCTCCTCCTGAGACGGGTTGTTCCAGCTCACACAATCATCTCCTTTGCAAAAAAATCAGATTTATCGGAAAAATATCAAAACGTCACAAATAATTCTATTATTATACACAATACGCAAATATGTCAACTAATTTACATTATTTTCCTGATATTTGGTAATTATTACAGAAGAATGACAACAATGCAACAGTTCCGTATGTGCGATTACAACCAAATCGAAACACGGTGTATCAGTATTTTCAGTTATTTCGATAGGATCAACACAACAAAAGCGCCTCTTTGTGAATAAAAAAACGGCTGCGGTCAAAAAAGCCGCAGCCGTTTCACAGTTCAGATTATTTGTTGAGATTTGCCTCGATCTTGTCGAGCACGCCGTACAGCGCAGCCGGGATCTTGCCGCCCTTTGCTGCGATATCATCGTCGTAATATCTGCGCATCTCCGCGATTTCCTTCTTCCAGAGCTCCGGATCGACAGCAAGAAGCTGCTCCAGTGCCTCCGGCGAAACCTCGTCCTCGATGCCTGCCAGATTGATGTCCTCCGGCTTCGGCAGATAGCCGATCGCGGTCTCGTTTGCGTCAGCCTTGCCCTCGCAGCGCTTGATGATCCAGTCGAGGACTCTCATGTTGTCGCCGAAGCCCGGCCACATGAAGTGACCCTCGGCGTCCTTCTTGAACCAGTTGACATTAAAGATCTTCGGAGCCTTGTCGCCGAGAATCTCGCCCATTTCGAGCCAGTGTGCCCAGTAATCGCCGACATTGTAGCCGATAAACGGCTTCATTGCCATCGGATCGTGGCGGAGCACGCCGACAGCGCCGGTCGCGGCTGCCGTGGTCTCGGAGGAGACTGCGGAGCCCATGTAGGTGCCGTGCGTCCAGTCAAAGGACTGATACACCAGCGGGGTGGTGGAGGCGCGTCTGCCGCCGAAAATGATTGCGGAGATCGGCACGCCGTTCGGATTGTTGAATTCCGGGCTGATGCACGGGCAGTTCTCTGCCGGTGCGGTGAAGCGGCTGTTCGGATGTGCCAGCGTCAGGTGCTTGCCGTTTGCGTCAAGCTGCGCGCAGTACTCCGGGCCGTTGACCTTCGCGCCCTTCCACTCGGTCGCATCGACCGGCGGCTCCTTGGTCAGGGACTCCCACCACGGGGTGTTGTCGGAATTATCCAGCGCGACATTCGTAAAGATCGCGTTCTTCTTGGTCGAAGCCAGTGCGTTGAAGTTGGACTTCTCGTTGGTTCCCGGTGCGACGCCGAAGAAGCCTGCCTCCGGGTTGATCGCATACAGTCTGCCGTCCGGGCCGGGCTTCAGCCACGCGATATCGTCGCCGACGGTGAAGACCTCATAGCCGTTCTTGCGGTAAATCTCCGGCGGAATCAGCATTGCAAGGTTGGTCTTGCCGCATGCAGACGGGAACGCAGCACAGATGTACTTGGTCTCCTCGCCGGGTCTCTTGAGGCCGAGGATCAGCATATGCTCTGCCATCCAGCCCTCGTTCTTTGCCTGATAGGAAGCGATGCGCAGTGCAAAGCACTTCTTGCCGAGCAGGACGTTTCCGCCGTATGCGGAGTTGATCGACCAGATGGTGTTGTCCTCCGGGAACTGCACGATGTAGCGGTTTTCCGGATCGACGTCAGCCTTGGAATGCAGGCCGCGGACGAAATCATCGGACACATCGCCGAGATTCTCAAATGCCTGCGTGCCCATACGGGTCATGATCTTCATATTCAGGACAACATAAACGGAGTCCGTCACCTCGACGCCGACCTTTGCGAGCGGAGAGCCAATCGGGCCCATGCTGTACGGAATGACATACATGGTTCTGCCCTTCATGACGCCGTCATAGAGCGGGGTCAGCTTGGCATACATTTCCTTCGGATCCATCCAGTTATTGGTCGGGCCGGCATCCTCCTCCCTGCGGGAGCAGATAAAGGTTCTGTCCTCGACACGCGCAACGTCGTTCGGACGGGTGCGGTGATACAGGCAGCCGGGATATTTTTCCTCGTTCAGCTTATAGAGCTTATCGGGATGACCGTCCGGAAGTGCCGTGACCTCCGCGGTGAGCTGGTCGAGCTGCTCCTTCGAGCCGTCGATCCAGATTACCTGATCCGGCTTGCAGAGCGCGATCATCTCGTCAACCCATTTGTTTACATTGGGGTTCTTTGTCAGTGACATATAGCAGACCTCCTAGTACATTTTCGGAAAAAAGCCATTTTTCCCTGATTACATTATACCGGAAAACTGCGCGGTTGTCAAGTGCTATTTATACAAATGCGCCGAAATGTCTGAGAATCACAGGCTGCGGAGCCGGCGGAACACGGCACGGAGCGCATCGACACATTTGAGGCGGATTTCGTATTTTTCGGGCTGCTCTGTCAGCCTGCGGGCTTCGCCCTCCGGCAGTGAAGCCTCTGCCTCCGCTGCGGGCAGGCAGAGCGCGGGGTACATCACACACCACCAGTTCTGCCCCTTTCCGGCGCCGATCTCGACGCGGAGTGCCTGATAATTCCCCGCAGGGAGCGTGATATCGCCGTAGCTGCGGACGGGAAACGCCGCCTCCCCGAAGGAGACCTGCACCGGCGCATCACAGCCGGCGGCGCGGAGCGTCTCCTCCGCCCTTTGCTGAATCTCCGGGAGCCTTGCCCGCAGCGCCTCGCAGCCCTCTGCCCATGTCGCCCCCTCCGGAATCCACTCCGACGCTGCCTGCACCAGCGCATCCCGTACCAGGAGCTTTTGGGTCTGGTCGGCGGTCGAATCGCTGTTTGCAAGGATATGCAGGCGGATGACGCTGTGCTCGATCTGCTCCAGCATCGCCTCCGTGTGCATCAGATTCGCCGCAAATACGGCACAAAACAAAATCGCGAGAAGATGCAGTGCTTTTTTCATAAAATTTTCCTCCCTGAAGATGAATTCGGCTCCATTATGACCCGCTTTTGGCGGAAATATACAGTTTTCACAGGAAAATTTTTCCGTTTGGAACTGCACAGAAACGGAAATTCGGATAATTCTTGCAAGATGACTATTGCATTTTGCGCCGAAATCGTGTATAATAATGGATGGCGGAGTGCCTGAGGGCGGTCTGCCGCAAAGGCTGCCGGTGTGCTCCGGCAGGATCTTGAGCGATTTAGGAGGAAAAATCAATGCTGGTATCTGCAACAGAGATGCTGAACAAGGCAAGAGACGGCAAGTATGCGGTCGGTCAGTTCAACATCAACAACCTCGAATGGACAAAGGCGGTTTTGCTGACCGCACAGAAGCTGAACTCCCCGGTCATCCTCGGCGTTTCCGAGGGCGCGGGCAAGTACATGACCGGCTTCAAGACCGTTGCTGCAATGGTCAAGGCGATGGACGAGTCCCTCGGCATCACCGTTCCGGTCGCACTGCACCTCGATCACGGCACCTACGAGGGCTGCTACAAGTGCATCAAGGCGGGCTTTACCTCGATCATGTTCGACGGCTCCCACTTCCCGATCGACGAGAATGTCGCGAAGACCACTGAGCTCGTCAATGTCGCACACGGTCTCGGTCTCTCCATCGAGGCAGAGGTCGGCGCGATCGGCGGCGAAGAGGACGGCGTCATCGGCAAGGGCGAGTGCGCAGATCCGGCAGAGTGCAAGCAGATCGCGGATCTCGGCGTTGACTTCCTTGCAGCCGGCATCGGCAATATTCACGGTGTGTATCCGGCAAACTGGGAGGGCCTGAGCTTTGAGACCCTCGCTGCGATCAACCAGGCAGTCGGCGAGATGCCGCTCGTGCTGCACGGCGGCACCGGCATTCCGGACGACCAGATCAAGAAGGCAATCTCCCTCGGCGTTGCGAAGATCAACGTCAACACCGAGTGCCAGCTCGTGTTCGCTGAGGCGACCAGAGGCTATGTCGAGGCAGGCAAGGACAAGCAGGGCAAGGGCTTTGACCCGCGCAAGCTGCTCGCGCCGGGCTTCGATGCAATCTGTGCAAAGGTTGAGGAGAAGATGCGCCTGTTCGGTTCTGTGGACAAGGCATAATCAGCTTCAGAATGAATCAGCAGGACGGGGGGCAATGCTTCCCGTCCTGTGCTGTTTATACAAAATTCCGGCTCTAAACAGACAGTTGATTTCTGCTGTATTGACGAAGCGTCCAAAATGTGTTATGATAGGGTAATCCAAAAAGACACAAAAGGAGGACGTGCATGAACGTCAGAAGCATGAAGCCGGGAGAATCCGCACAGGTCAGGTCGCTGGGCGGAGACGGGGCGCTCCGCCAGCATTTTCTGGATATGGGTGTCATCCCCGGCACGAAGATCACGGTCATCAAATATGCGCCGATGGGCGACCCCGTCGAGCTGCGGCTGCATGGCTTCGATCTGACCCTCCGGCTTTCCGATGCCGAGCAGATCGAGGTCGAGCCGCTTTCGGAGGAGGAACAGCAGGAGCAGCCGAGACCCGAGAAGCGGCGCTCGGAGCACCCCGGTCTCGGCGAGGGCGGAAGATTTCATCAGAAGGGAAGCGGTACGCCGCTGCCGGAGGATACGGTCATCCGCTTTGCGCTGGTCGGGAACCAGAACAGCGGCAAAACCACCCTGTTCAACCGGCTGACCGGTGCAAAACAGCGCGTCGGAAACTTCCCCGGCGTGACCGTTGACCGGAAGGACGGCGCGATCAGGGCGTATCCGGGTACGGAGGTCACCGACCTGCCGGGCATCTATTCGATGTCGCCGTACAGCAGCGAGGAGATCGTCTCCCGCAATTTCGTCATGCAGGAGAAGCCGCACGCGATCATCAATATCGTCGATGCGACCAATATCGAGCGCAATCTCTATCTGACCATGCAGCTTCTGGAAATGAATATTCCGGTCGTGGTCGCGCTGAATATGATGGATGAGCTGCGCGCAAACGGCGGCAGCATCGACGTCAACCGGATGGAGAAGCTGCTCGGTGTGCCGGTCGTGCCGATCTCGGCGGCGAAGAACGAGGGCGTCAATGAGCTGATCGAGCACGCCATGCACATCGCAAAGTATCAGGAGCGCCCGCTGCGGCAGGATTACTGCGACAAAACCGCGCACGGCGGCGCCGTTCACCGCTGCCTGCACGGCATCTGCCATCTGATCGAGGATCATGCGGAGCAGGCCGACATTCCGCTGCGCTTTGCCGCAAGCAAGGTCATCGAGGGCGACACGCTCGTACTCAAGCAGCTCGCGCTCGACGAGAATGAGCAGAAGATGATGGAGCATATCGTGATGCAGATGGAGAAGGAGCGCGGGCTCGACCGCAGCGCTGCGATCGCAGATATGCGGTTTTCGTTCATTCTGAGGCTCTGCCGGGAGACCGTCACCAAGCCCGGGGAAAGCCGCGAGCATATCCGCAGCCGCCGCATCGACACGGTTCTGACCGGAAAATACACGGCGATCCCCGTATTCATCGGGATTATGGCGCTGGTGTTCTGGCTGACCTTCAATGTCATCGGCGCGTTCTTTCAGGGGCTGCTGGAATCGGGCGTTGACTGGCTGACCGGGGTCACCGACAGGGCGCTGACCGCAGGGCATGTCAATTCGGTGATTCACAGCCTGCTGATCGACGGCATTTTCGCCGGAATCGGCAGTGTGCTGAGCTTTTTGCCGATCATCATTACGCTGTTCTTCTTCCTCTCGCTGCTGGAGGACAGCGGCTATACGGCGCGTGTCGCGTTCTTTATGGATAAGCTGCTGCGCAAGATCGGGCTCTCCGGGCAGAGCATTGTGCCGATGCTGATCGGCTTCGGATGCTCCGTTCCCGCTGTCATGGCGACGCGCACGCTGCCCAGTGAGCGCGACCGGAAGATGACCATTCTGCTGACGCCGTTCATGAGCTGCACCGCAAAGCTGCCGATCTACGCATTTTTCGTCAATGCCTTCTTTCCTAAGCGCGGCGGGCTCATCATGATCGGGCTCTATCTGCTCGGCATTGTGACGGCGGTGCTCATGGCGCTGCTCTATAAGGGAACGCTGTTCCGCGGCGAGGCGGTGCCGTTTGTCATGGAGCTGCCGAATTACCGGATGCCGGGTGCAAGAAATGTCGGGCAATTGCTCTGGGAAAAGGCCAAAGACTTCTTGCAGCGCGCATTCTCGGTTATTCTGATCGCGACGGTCGCGGTCTGGTTCCTGCAAAAATTTGATCTGCATATGAATATGGTCGCCGATCCGGAGAACAGTATTCTTGCTTCCGTTGCGGGGGTTCTGAAGCCGCTGATGAAGCCCGTCGGGCTCGGCGACTGGCGCATCATCGTCTCGCTGGTCAGCGGATTCATGGCGAAGGAAAGCGTCGTCTCGACTATGGAGATTTTATTCGGCGGCAATATCACGACCTATCTCTCCGACCTGACGGCGGCGGCGATGCTGGTGTTCTCGCTGCTGTATACGCCCTGTGTTGCGGCGGTTGCGGCGGTCAAGCGGGAGCTCGGCGGAAAATGGGCGCTGACGGTCGTGATCTGGCAATGTGCGGTTGCGTGGCTGGCGGCACTGGCCGTCCGGCTGATCGGTACGGCAATGGGGTGAAGAACATGAACGCACTCGATATTATCATTCTGGTTCTGATCGCGGCAGCGGTCGCGGCGGCAGTCGTCATGCAGGTACGGCGGTCAAAGCGCGGCGGCTGCGGCTGCGGATGCAGCGGATGTGACAAATGCAAAAAGGAGAAGGTTCCTCCGGGCGAGTGAACCGATCTCACAGAAAGGACGGGATCCGGATGAAACGGGCGGAAAGAGCAATCGAAAATCACAAACAGTTCATGAGCTGCTCGGCGGCCGTGCTCTGCGCATTCCGTGAGGATGCAGGGCTCTCTGAGGAGGAGGCGCGGCAGCTCGCGGCGCAGTATGCGGGCGGGCGCATGGGGACCTGCGGGGCGGTGCTTGCGGCAAAAACCGTGCTGATTCGCAAATTCGGCGAGGATGACCCGCGGGCTGCACTGCTGGAGGAGCAGTTCACGGAAATGAACCGCTCGGCGCTCTGCCGCGAGCTGAAGGGCGGACTGACCGGCAGGCCGCTGCGCTCGTGCCGCGGCTGCGTGACGGATGCCGCCGAGCTGCTGGAGAAGCTGCTGGACGATGCCGGACAGCCTGCGCACAATCGCTGAGAAAGGACGGATTGCACCTTGAGTACGAGAGAGCATGTGCTGGAGCTGCTGGAGCAGCACCGGGGAGACTGCCTCTCCGGCGCGGAGATCGCCGAGCGGCTGCATGTCTCCAGAAATGCGGTCTGGAAGGCGGTCAATGAGCTCCGCGGGGCAGGCTATCAGATCGAGGCCGCAACGAACAGGGGCTATTGCCTCTCCGATCGGAACGACATCCTTTCCATACAGGGAATCCGGCCGCTGCTGAAAGAAAATGCGCGTGCCTTCGCAGATTTTATGGTTTATGAGGCGGAGACGGATTCGACGAACCGCACAGCAAAGGCTCTGGCGCTCGACGGCGCGGCGCATGGGACAGCCGTCCTAGCAGACAGCCAGACCGGCGGCAGGGGGCGCTATTCCCGCAGCTTCTTCTCGCCGCCCGGCGGGCTCTATCTGAGCATCATTCTGCACCCGGAGCGCCTGCGTTTTTCGCAGATCACTGCGGTGACCGCGTTTGCGGCGGTGGCGGTCTGCGAGGCGATCGCGGCCGTAACCGGCATGCAGCCGGAGATCAAATGGGTCAATGATATTTTTCTTCGCGGGAAAAAGGTCTGCGGCATCCTGACGGAGGCCGTCACAGACTTCGAGAGCGGCTGCCATAGCTGGATCGTCGTCGGAATCGGCATCAACGTGCTGGCAAAAACATCGGATTTTCCGCCGGAGCTGCGCGATATCGCCTCCTCGCTGTTCCCGGACGGGACATCGCCGGCGGGCATCCGGAACCGGCTCGCGGCCGAGATCATCAACCGGCTCGCCGGATTCGATACGCCGCCGGACGAGCACGAAATCTTTGCGGCATACCGGAAAAGGCTGATGATGCTGGGAAAAACCGTGACGGTCATCCGCGGAAACGAAACCGAACGGGCGCTCGCGGAGGATATCGACGATGCGGGGCACCTCATCGTATACACTGCGGACGGGCAGAGGAAAGTGCTGTCCTCCGGCGAGATTCGGATTCTGCCGGAGCAATGAACAAAATACGCAGCGAATTGTCACCCAAATGAAATTTAGGGGTTGACAATTCGCTGCGTTTGTGTTATAATAGCAACAGTAAATTTGCAGGAGGAGCCGCCATGCTGCTGAGACCGCATCATCTGCTCTGCATCCAGAAATTCACCGGGCACGGCTATGACGCGGGCTTTACTGCGCATATGACCGCGGTTTCGGAGATGCTGCGCGGGCAGCCGGATTCCCGTATCGTGCTGAAGCAGGGTGCCGATGCGCTCTGCGCGCGCTGTCCGCATCTGCGGGACGGGGAATGCGACGCGGCGGACAAAACCGATGCGCTCGACCGCAATGTGCTCGATGCCCTTTCGCTTCAATACGGGGACGCCGGGACTTGGCGGGCTTTCGCGGGCGATGCGTACACAAAAATCCTGCAAACACATGCTTTTCACAAGATTTGCTCCTGCTGTCAGTGGTATGATCTTTGCAGGAGAACGGAGGTTTCATCGCTATGACACAGGTTCATCGCTCCGCATCCCAGATGCGCACTCTCTCGCTGGTTTACATCGCAGTCGGCGCCGCGCTGCTCGCGGTCTGCTCGTTCATCAGCATTCCGACTGCCGTGCCGTTCACGCTTCAGGTGTTTGCGGTCGCATTCAACCTCGTACTGCTCGGCGGAAAGCGCGGAACTGCGTCGATTCTGGTGTATATTCTGCTCGGCGCTGCCGGCGTTCCGGTCTTTGCGCATTTCACCGGCGGAATCGGCGCGCTGCTCGACAAATCCGGCGGATATATTCTCGGATTTTTGTTCTCCGGGCTGATTTACTGGCTCTTTGAGGCGACACTCGGGAAGAAGATCGCGGTGCAGATCGCCGCGCTGCTGCTCGGGCTTGTGATCTGCTACACCTTCGGAACGGTCTGGTTTATCGTCGTATATACGAGAAAAATCGGTGCCGTCGGGCTCGGAACCGTGCTCGGCTGGTGTGTGACGCCGTTTGTGATTCCCGATCTGATCAAGATCGCCGCAGCTTTTGTTCTCGCAAACCGTCTTGAGCCGATTATCGGACTGGGGCGGTATCAGGCAAAATCCGCGTGAATCATCAGACTGAGACATGTCCTTTGCGGGGCATGTCTTTTTTTACAGACCCGGTGCCCGGTTTGTTTTTCTGCATATGATTTCACTCTCAGTTTTTTCTCCCCGCGCCCATTGCACTTTTCCGAATAATATGATATAACCGGGCAGTGCCCGGCTCCGGTTCTGCTCCCCGGCAGTCCGGCTCCATACAATTTTATTCTGTTCCCCATTGAAATTTCCTGCATAATATGATATAATAAAGCAAATACAATGATGGAGGGAACCCCTATGCAGCACAGAATGGATGAAAAAATCGAGCATCTGGTAGAGACACTGCGCAGCGACTACACCGAGGGCAGAACGATCGACGCCCTGATCAAATTCGATCATCCGGATAAGGACATTGTAATCGGCCTGATCTACAAGCTGCGGCAGCTCATTTTCCCGGGCTATTTCCGCAACCAGAACTACCGCGTCTACACGCTCCGCAATCAGGTTTCGATGCTGCTGGAGGATATCATCTATAACCTCACCAAGCAGATCACGATCGTGCTGGAGTACATCCCGGAGATGAAGGTCTCCGGTGCCGCGATGATGGCGGCGAAGGCGGAGGAGATCACCTTCGCATTCCTTGAAAAAATCCCGCAGATTCGTGATTTTATCGAGGCCGATGTCGAGGCGACCTATGACGGCGACCCCGCTGCCTTCAATAAGGATGAGATCATTTATTCGTATCCGGGTCTGTTCGCGATTTTCGTCAACCGCATCGCGCATGAGCTGCATCTGCTCGGCGTGCCGCTGATTCCGCGCATCATGACCGAATACGCGCACAGCCAGACCGGAATTGATATCCACCCCGGCGCGACGCTCGGCAGATACTTCTTCATTGACCACGGCACCGGCATCGTCATCGGCGAGACCACGGTCATCGGCGACAATGTCAAGGTGTATCAGGGCGTCACGCTCGGTGCGCTTTCGACGCGCGGCGGCCAGCAGCTCAAATCCAAGAAGCGCCACCCGACGATCTGCGACAATGTGACGATCTATTCCGGCGCCTCCATTCTCGGCGGCGATACCGTCATCGGAAAGGACGTGGTTGTCGGCGCGAATGCATTTATCACGCACTCCGTCCCGGAGGGCGCAAAGGTCAGCATCAAGACGCAGGAGCTGCGGTTCCGCTATGATTCCAAGAAGCCGCTCCCGGAGGATGATGACAACGCATGGTATTACATTATCTGAACGGATTTCGCGCAGAAAATGAGCAGGAGCATGGCAGTGCAGAACTGTCATGCTCCTTTTTATCATTTTCTCGCCGCGAGACAGAACCGGTGAATCCTGCCCTCCGCAAAGCCGTTTTGCCGGATGGTGCGCTCGATCTCAACGAGCCGGTCAAAGCAGCGTGCAACGGAAAATCCGGTAAATTCCCATTCAATGATCTTTGCAAACCACACCAGCGCCCCTGTATCATAAAACCGGATACCGCGGAACGCCTCATACTGCTCCGCGACCGAAAAGCCTGCCTGCTCCAGCTCCCGCGCATAGTTTGTGAGATTTGCCCCCGGAAAGGGCTTTTCGGCATCCGGCAGCAGCATTTTCACGAGCTCCCGGTCATTCTCCTCCCCGACCTGCTGCGTGACAAACACCCCGCCCGGCCTCAGAACACGGTACAGCTCCTTCGGGTCATAGCTCCCGTGCCGGTTGATGATGATGTCAAAGCGCCCGTCCGGGAAGGGCATGTGGGCATAATCCGTCATTGCATGGAATTCGATGCCGCGCTCCGCGAATTTCTCGCGGCAGAGCGCAACATTCGGCGGATAGCCCTCGGTTGCGCAGGTCAGCTTGTCCGGATGCCCAAGCGACAGCAGAAATTCCCCGCCGCCCGTGTCGATATCGAGCAGCCTGTCCCCGCTGCCCCTGTATCGGTTGATGACCTCCGTCAGATTCCACGGCAGGGCATCCTCGTCCGATTCGTACCGGTCTGCGATATAGTCAAAATTCCAGCCGATGATGCGGGCTTTCTGCTCCTCCGCCTCCCAGTATCGCCTCAGCGCTGCGATCTCCATAATCCGTCTCCTTTTTTGCTGCATCCCGTTCCGCCAGCAAGAGCCGTTCCTTGCGCGCAACTCCGCCCGCATAGCCTGTCAGTGCGCCGTCCGCGCCGATCAGCCGGTGACACGGAATCATCAGCAGAATCGGGTTTTTCGCTGCCGCCTGCCCGATTGCCTGCGCCGACATTCGCGGAATGCCCCGCGCCGCTGCGATCTGCGCCGCGAGCGCCCCGTAGGTCACGGTTTCCCCATAGGGAACCGTCAGCAGCACCGCCCAGACCTCCCTCTGGAACGCAGTTCCGTGCGGCGCAAGCGGCGGCAGACTCCCCTGCCCGCGCCCGCCGAAATAGGCATCGAGCCATTTGATGCTCAGCCCGAAAACCGGCATATCTGCGTTATTTTGCTGTATGGAGCAATTCTCATTCGCCTGCATAAACCGAAGCCCGGTCAGCGCCGCACCGTCACTTCTCAGGACGATGCCGCCGAGCGGGCTTTGATATGCACAGTATAATTCCGGCGCCATCGCTCAGCGGTAGCCGTTCGGGTTCTGCTTCTGCCAGTTCCACGAATCGCGGCACATATCCTCCAGCGATTTCTCGGTGCGCCAGCCGAAAAGTGCAAGCGCTTTGTCCGCATTTGCGTAGAATTCCGGGATATCGCCGAAGCGCCGCGGCCCGAATTCATAGGGCACCGCAACCCCGTTCACGCGCTGAAAGGTCTCCACGATCTCGGTCACGCTGTAGGGCGTTCCGGTTCCGAGATTGACGATCTCCACGCCCTTGTGCGCCAGAACATAATCCGTCGCCTTCACATGCCCGTTCGCAAGGTCCATGACATGAATATAGTCTCTGCGGCAGGTGCCGTCCGGCGTCGGGTAATCGTTGCCAAAAACGGTCAAATGATCGCGCTTTCCGACCGCAACCTGCGTGATATAAGGCATCAGATTGTTCGGAATCCCGGTCGGGTCCTCGCCGATCAGCCCGGAGGGATGCGCCCCGATCGGGTTGAAATACCGCAGCAGAACCACGGAAAGCTCGGGGTTTGCCTTCGCGGCATCCTCGAAAATCTGCTCCATCATCGCCTTTGTCCAGCCGTAGGGGTTTGAGCAGACGCCGCGCTGCATCGTCTCGATATACGGAATCGGATTTTCCGAGCCGTAAACCGTCGCGCTCGACGAGAAAATCACCTTATTTACGTTGAATTTAGCCATTGTCTCCAGCAGCGTGAGCGTCGTGTCGATGTTGTTGCGGTAATACATCAGCGGCTTCTGCACCGACTCGCCGACCGCCTTCAGTCCGGCAAAATGGATGACCGCGTCGATCCGGTTCTCCTGAAAAATCTCCGAAATCCGCGCAGAATCGCGGATATCCGCCTCATAAAGCTGCACGGTCTTTCCGGTGATGCGCTCGACGCGGCGGATCGCCTCCGGAGAGCTGTTGGAGTAATTGTCCGCGACGACGACGTCATAGCCGGCATCCAGCAGCGCCACGGCAGTATGCGAGCCGATATAGCCCGCGCCGCCCGCCAGAAATACAGTTGCCATATTCTGAAACACCCCTATTCTAAAATGATATCGTTATGACATCAAAAGCATATCATAACGATATCATTCTGTTTTGTATTATATTGCTGCCCGGTACACATCCCGGACAATATTCTCCAGTTCCGTCCGCTTGCGCCAGAAATCCTTTGCGAGGGCAATCTGGCATCTCGTCCGAACCAGATTGTGCTCCGGATAATTGATCTTGAAATAGGTGTCGCCGGTGATGTAATCATCCAAGAAGCGCGCGGCGAGCTCGACCGTCACGGAAAAGGCGGCGAGCACCAGCGCGTCGATCTCCGGCCGGGTCAGACCCTTTGCGACCTCGCCGATAAAGCCGCGGCAGAATGCCGCAAACTTCTCCGTATCGACCGAAGCCTTCGAGGCATCCGGCTCATCCTCGGCGGCGGTGTTCGCGATAAAGCGCACAGCATCGCCGAAATCGTACATCGCCATGCCGGGCATTACCGTGTCAAGGTCAATGACGACGAGCGGCGCCTTTGTCACGCGGTCAAACAGCACATTGTTAAATTTTGTATCATTATGCGTCACGCGGACAGGAAATGCCCCGTTTGCATACTGCACAGACAATGCCCCGGCGGTCTCGCGGACAGAGCGGATGTAATCAATCTCGTCCTGCACCGTTATGACCCTGCCGCATGGATCCTCGGAAATATGCTGAAACAGCGTATCAAGGCGCTTTTTCGTATTGTGGAAATCCGGAATCGTCTCGTAGAGCTGCGAGCCGTCGAAGTCCGAGAGCTGATTCTGGAAATGCCCGAACGCCCTGCCGGTCGCCTCGATCACGCTGAGGTCATCGCAGGAATCGAGTGTCACCGAATCCACACAGTTCATGACGCGCCAGAAGGCGTCATCCTCGGTGAACACATAGTTCTTCCCGTCGGCGGTGTGATGAAAATGCAGCGTCTGCTCCTGCGGATATTTCGCGCGGATATGGGACGTCACGAGATCAATATTCTGCATGATCTGCACGGGATTTTTGAACACGACCGTATTGATCCGCTGGAAGATATAAGGCTTTTCGGTGCCGTCCGGATTCCGATAGGTCACGCGGTAGGTCGAATTGATATTGCCGTTTGTGATCGTGTCGATCTTTACCGGCTCGCCGGGCAGACGGAATGCCGCCCCGATTTTACTGACGGTTTCCCTCATACGCTTACTCCACCGTCACGGATTTTGCGAGATTACGCGGTTTATCGACATCAAAGCCCTTGCCGATCGAGACATAGTAGCTCAGGAGCTGGAGCGGGATAACCGACAGGCTGCCCGCAAACATCGGCTCGATCTTCGGGACATAGCAGGTGAATTCCGCCGTATCCTCAAGGAAATAATTGCCCGCTGTGGTGACGGCCATCAGCTTTGCGCCGCGGCTCTTGACCTCGACCATGTTGCTGACGGTCTTTTCGGTCAGCGCGGTCTGCGTCACGACGGCAATGACGATCGTGCCGTTCTCAATGAGGCTGATCGGGCCGTGCTTCAATTCGCCGGCGGCATATGCCTCCGAGTGGATATAGCTGATCTCCTTGAGCTTCAGGCTGCCCTCCATGCCGATCGCATAGTCGATGCCTCTGCCGATGAAGAAGGAATCCGAGACATTGATGAGCTTCGCGGAAAACCACTGAAGCCGCTCCTTGTCCTCAAGGATTCGCTCGACCTTTTCCGGAATCGAATAGATCTCCTGAAGCAGCGCCTCATATTTTTCATCGGTGATCTCATTCCGCGCCTTTGCAAATTGCAGCGCGAGCAGATAGCCCGCGACAAGCTGGCAGCTATAAGCCTTTGTGGTCGCGACGGAAATCTCCGGGCCGGCAAGCGTATAGAACACATTGTCCGCCTCGCGGGCGATCGACGAGCCGACGACATTCACGATGCCGAGCGTCTTGATGCCCTGCTCCTTTGCCTCGCGCAGCGCCGCCAGCGTATCCGCGGTCTCGCCGGACTGCGAAATCACGATGACAAGGCTCTTTTTGTTGAGCGTCATCTTCCGGTACCGGAACTCGGACGCGAGCTCGACACGCACCTGCAAGGAGGTGAGCTCCTCAATCACATACTGCACTGCGACGCCGACATGATACGCCGAGCCGCATGCCACGATATAGACCTGCTCGATCGCCTGCATTTCCCCGTCAGTCAGATTGATGCTGTCAAAATGCACCACGCCCTCAGTCACGACGGAATTGATCGTGTCGCGGATGACCTTCGGCTGCTCGTGAATCTCCTTGAGCATGAAGTGCTCATAGCCGCCCTTTTCTGCGGATTCCGCATCCCACTTGATCTCGGTCACCGGCTTCTCGATGACCTCGCTGTCGATGTTATAGAACGTAACAGCGCCCTTTTCGAGCTTTGCAATCTCCATGTTGCCGATGTAGTATACGCTGCGGGTATACTTCAGAATCGCCGGCACATCGGATGCGACGTAGGATTCGCCGTCTGCGATGCCGATGATCATGGGGCTGTCCTTGCGCGCGCAGTAGATCTCACCCGGATAATCCTTGAACATGACGCACAGCGCATACGAGCCGCGGATACGAACCATCGAGCGGGCGATCGCTTCGATCGGCAGCGGTGCATATTTCTTGTAGTAGTAGTCGATCAGCTTCACGGCGACCTCGGTATCGGTCTGCGATTTGAAGGTGTAGCCGTGCTTCATGAGCTTCTCGCGGAGCTCCTGATAATTCTCGATGATGCCGTTATGGACGGCGATGACGTTCAGATCGTCGCTGGCATGCGGGTGCGCATTGACAGCCGACGGCTCGCCGTGCGTTGCCCAGCGCGTATGGCCGATGCCGCAGCAGCCCTCGACCGCTCTGCCGTAATCGGTCATCTCGGCGAGCACCTTGAGCTTGCCCTTTTCCTTGATGATCTCGGGTTCCTTATCGCCGTTGCGGACTGCGATGCCCGCTGAGTCATAGCCGCGGTATTCTAGCTTCGACAGACCGTCGAGCAGAACAGGCGCCGCCTGCTTATTGCCGGTAAAACCTACGATTCCGCACATATCTTTCTTCTCCTGTTGTTTCTGGTTGTAAATTTTCTGAAAAAGGCACTCCCCTGCCCTGCTGCCGGATTCCCGGAGCCGCAGAGAGACCCTTTTTATATTTTATCACATAATAATGGGAATGTCAAGCAAGGGGAAGGCTCTGAATCCATGCGGCGAGCTCCTCCGGCTTTTCGTCCGGGCTGAACAGCCTGCTCCCGACAATCTGTGCCGAATCGCTTAAAAAGGGCTTGAGCTTTTCCGCGCTCTTGCCGATCCTGCTGCCGCCGGAGGTCGCGAATACTGCGACCCGCTTGCCCTCCATCGGATACCGCTTCAGGAATGTTTTGATGATATTCGGTGCGCCCGCATACCAGATCGGGAAGCCGATCACAACAAGGCCGTATCGGTCGATTTGTTCGATTTTTCCAACAAACGGCACGCCCTTCTTCCCGATTTTCTCCTTATTGCAGCGCGCAAACGGATTCTTCCAGTTCAGGTCGGCCTCCGTATACGGCTCCTTCGGGCGGATCGCAAACACATCGCCGTTTACCGCCTCTGCCATGCGCTTCCCGACCTTTTCGGTCACACCGGAAGCGGAAAAATACGCGATCAGAATTTCAGACATTCAAATTGCTCCTTTCATCAGCACAGTATTGCATCAGCTTTTCCTTCAGCAGCAGATACCGCTGCCGTTTTTCCTCCTTTGCAAAATGAACCTCCCGGAGCTGCTCCGGATTATGCTCATAGCAGAGGATTTCGTCTCCGAACTGCTCGCTTGTCAGATCAAAGATGCTGTCCCCGATGACATTGTAGCAGTGATAATTCCCGCCGGGGCGCAGCACGCCGTACACCCTTCCGCCGAAGATATCCTGCGTCAGAAACGCGGTGATCGAGCACTGCCCCCATGACGGGTGCTGCGTGCTCCAGCGCTCCCGCAGCCGCGGCGCACAGGTCTCGGCGCACCAGAGATGCAGCAGCGCGTCATACAGCGCGCGCGGCGATGTGATGCCCGCATAGGCGTCGCTGAGCGGCCGGGCGTTCGCCGTCTCCCAGCCGTAAAAATGATAGCGTTCCATATGCACCTCCTGCCGGCCGAATCCGGCCGATGATCTATTATAACATGTTATGCAGTTTTTTGCAATGGGAGATAGATAAAAGAATGATGAAAATTTCCGGGGCAATGCCCCTCGGCCCCGCGGTTTTTTTGAAAGCTCTCATTTCATAAAAGTGTGCCTGTGCGGAATCATGATCTATCCTTTAGATATTGAATATAGTTGTTAAGTCTTGCTTCAAATAATTCTTTGTAATACTTGCTGCTGCATTTTGATATCAGTTTTTGATATCTGTCAATATCCTGAAAATCAACGCTCTCAATCAGCATAAACAATTGTTCATTCAAATAAAAGCATTGATCAGATAATAAACAATCATCAGAAAATAATACGATTAAAATTTCTGCCTCATCATATGTAAGCGGCTCGGCTTTCTCGATTAACCTATCATACTTTCTGAAAAGCTCATCTGAAATATCGCCGTTGTTTGGGATTTTTCCAAGTCTGACCAATTCAGCAATCATATCTCTCACTGATTACACCTCCCTTGTAACAGGTTTATCTTTAGGCAACACAATTCCTAAAAGGAACTTCAAAAAAGCCCGGCCAAAAACTTCAGAGACAGCTCAATGCCCCGAAAAAGTCACTTCCGGAATAAATGCATAATGGAATCGGATCAGCGTCTTTTGATCGTGGTGCATTCCCCGGCGAGCACAAAGCCCAGCTTTTCCGCGAGGCGGCGCGATGCCGTGTTTTCTGCATTGCATGCCCAGACCGGACACCTGCCCCGCTGCATACTCGCCCGAACCGCTGCCTGCGCCGCAATCTCTGCATATCCCCTTCTCCGGTATGGCTCGGCGGTCTCAATCCCGATATCGGCCTCGGTATCGCTGAGCGCCGCAGAAAAGCTCCATGCCGCAGGCGCTTCGCCGCAGGTCAGACAGTACCCGATGCCCTTTTCCAGAAATGCGGCGTCGTCCTCCCATGAAAAGCGCGGGGTCACATGCCCGTGAAGCTGCGGCAGCAGGGCGCTGTCGATCCTGCGGCACTGCAAAGGCTCCGGAAGCGCCGGCGCTGCAGGGCAATCCCCCTGATAGGTGAAAAAAAGGCGCCTGCCGGAGACGCAATCCGGCTTCCTGCGGAAAAATGCCGCCGTTTCCTCATCGGGCGCAAACAGGATAAACCGCCTGTCTATGTCAGATCGGCAAAGGAACTCTGCATAGACCTCGTGCAGCGCTTGCGGATCGCAGACGCCGTACAAAAACGCAAAGCCTGCATAATGCCGGATCAGCAGCGCGCGCCCGACCCGCACCATCCCGCCGCTCTGATACCCCTGCGCAACGGACAGCGGATAGACCGCGCCGCAGCTTTCCGGGTCGATCAGCCGCACTGCCTCCCGGTATGCCGCCTGCCTGAGCTGTTCCATCGTCTCAGCCTCCCTCTCATTCTGATACCGGTATTATACCACAGATTGCGGGAGATTGCAAATCGCAAGATGATACAGATTTTGCCGATAGTATGACGAAACGACATATTAAAACATATTAAAAAAGAAGTATCCGCTGCGCGGATGCTATTTTGGAATGGGGACCTCTATCGCAGGTCCCCAAGCCCGCCGAGCTCTTTGCACGCTAGGGGAGTTTCGCTGCCTGCGGGCAGCGACCAGAGGCTCTGCCTCTGGACTCCGCAAGCCTTTGAAAAGGCTTGAGCGAAACTTTCAAAATGGGTACTCGCGCCGAGTTTTGAATCTTTTCAGATGCACCGCAAATACCGCCGATTTCCCATTGCGTTTTTCATTATAATATGTTATAATAGCGTATATCATCATGAAAGGACAGATTCTATGTCAATTCTCAGCAGGCTGACCCGGCGCAATATCTTCGGAAAACCGTTCCGTTCCTTCGCGATTATCATTGCGCTCGCAGCCTCCGCATTCGCCATGCTGTTCTGCGTTGCCGGACGGAAGGCGCCGGAGCAGGAGCTCCGCCGGGTTCTGCTCAATGCATACGGCGGCGCGGAGCTCATGATCATCGACTCAGAGAAAAATCTTGACCTCAATGCGGCGGATTTCCCGGACGGCACGCAGATTCTGTATGTCGCAAATGCTTCTGCAACCGCCGAAACGCCGAACGGCGAGTATGCGGTCAGAGTGACCTATTTTGATACCGCCGCCGCAAAAAAGGCGAATATCACCGACAGCGAATACGCGCAGACGGACGGGCTCATCATCCCCGAAAAAATCGCGCAGCAATGGGGGCTTTCGGCGGGCAGCACCGTGACGCTCGAGGGCGATGAAGCCTCCGTGACGCTGAAGGTCACAAGCATCTCCGACGACAAGTATCTGCGGCGGAATACAAAGACGTTCTACGCAGGGCTCGATACCGTCAAAGCCCTCTCCGGTGCTGCCGGTACCGGGTATTCGGCGGCGTATGCGAATGTCCCCGATGAAACCGATGTGAACCAGCTCGCGGCGGATCTGACCGCGAAATACAGCGGGCAGAGCTACATCTTTTCGCCGGTGCTGACCGATGAGATGCTCGCGGAGCTCGACAATGAGACGATGGTGTTCTACCTGATCTTCGCGGTCATCCTGCTGCTGACGCTGTTCCTGACCTTTTCCATGTCCCGGCACATCGCGAACGAGCGGCTTTCGGTCATCGGTACGCTGCGCAGCCTCGGCGGAAGCATCGCGAAAACCTCGCGGGTTCTGCTGGCCGAGAGCACGGTCTACGGGCTGATCGGCGGCGTGATCGGATGTATCGGGTTTGCGCTGCTCGGAAACCTCGCGATCTCCGCCATGTTCGGCTCGAACTGGGACGGCTGGCATGTCCCCCTGCTGCTCTACCTCTCGGCGGTCATCATGACCGTCGTGATTCAGCTGATCTGTCAGTCGGGCGCGCTCCTCAAGGCCGTCCGGACGCCGGTCCGCGATATCATCTTCTCCTCGCGCGATACCAGCTATGTGCTGCGCATTCCGCGGGTCATCATCGGCACGGTGCTGTTCGCGGCGGGCGTCACCGTCGGCATGCTGACAGAGGATATTCTCCTGAGCATCGCCGCGATCACGCTGATCTGCGTCGGCGCGGTCATGATGCTGCCGATAGTGCTGCGGCTGCTCTCTGCGGCGCTCGCGAAGCTGTTCCAGGCGCTGCACATGCCCTGCGCAAAGCTCGCGGCAAAGGAGCTCTCGCACAAGAAAAGCACCGTTGCCGGGACGCAGCTCACCTTTGCGGCGCTTTCCATCACCGCTGCGATCTTCATCGTTTCTGCGTCGATCAACCGGATCTATCATGCGGACATCTACCATTTCGATGCGAGAATCGACGCGGGCATGACCGAGGAAAAAACCGAGGAATTCATGAACAGGCCGGAAATCACCGCGCATGAAAATCTGTTCAATTATTACGGCGCATTCAAGATCAATGACAACAAAAAGCGCAATATCTGCATTGCAGGATACGGCGAATTCAAGCTCTTTCCCAGCATCCGCGGGCTCGGAGAGAAACCGGCGGAAAATGAAATCTACATCGGCGCCTCCTTTGCAAAGCGCCTCGGCATCAAGGCCGGCGATACCGTCCGGCTGGAGGACTGCGAAAGCTATGACATCGACGAAAACGGCAATCCGGTTTACAGTGCGCCCTATGAGATGAAGGTCAAGGGGCTCTGCAATACCACGGATCATTACAATGAGACGATCGTCGTCAGCACGGAATGGTTCAAGGCGCACCTCGGCGACTGGGTCAACAATACCTTTATCATGCTCGCAAAGCCGGAGGATATCAAAACTGTCCGCACTGCGCTCGAAAAGGCCGACCGCTATGCCGAGATCACATCGGTTGAAGAAGTCATCCGCGAAAATGACGAGAACAGCGCAAGCCTGATGACCGTGCTCTACTCGATCACGGCGATCGGATGCGTGCTGGCGGTGCTCGGCGCAGTCAGCAATGCGATCATCGGCTTTGAGCAGGCAAAGCGCAAATATGCGGTGCTGCATTCCGTTGCGGCTAACAAGCGAAAGCTGTGCAGGCTGATTTTGCTCGAAACGCTCTTTTCTGCGCTGATTGCCGCCGCTCTCGCGCTGCTGAACGGGGTACTCCTCACGGCGCTGATCCGGACGGCAATGTCTGCGCTCGGCATGGGCATCGAGATCATGTTTGATCTGCCGAGAACACTCACCTTCATCGGCATCATCGTCGCGGTGCTGCTGCTTTCCGCGGTCAGGCCGATGCTCTCCCTAAGAAAAATGAACACAGCCGCAGAGCTGAAATACGAATAAACGGAGGAACAGACCATGCGCAATGTAATTGAAATCAGCAATCTGAACAAGAAATTCGGCTCCGGCGAAAATGAGGCGCTGATCTTTGACGGCGCGTCGCTTCAGATCGAAAAGGGCAGCTTCGTCTCGCTGACGGGCGCCTCGGGCAGCGGAAAATCGACGCTGCTGTACCTGATCGGCGGGCTTGACCGCGATTTTTCCGGGGAAATCTGCATCGGCGGGAAAAATATCAGCGGCATGAATGACAGGCAGCTCTCGGAGATCCGCTCGGCGCAGCTCAGCTATGTGTTCCAGTTTTACAATCTCGTCGCAAATCTGACCGTCGAGGAAAATATCCTGCTGCCGATCGAGCTCTCCGGCAGAAAGGTGAAGGACTATAAAGAAAAGCTCAGCGATCTGCTGGAGCTGACCGGGCTTTCCGGGAAGCGGGAGAGCTATCCGGCACAGCTCTCCGGCGGGCAGCAGCAGCGCTGCTCCATTGCGCGCGCGGTGCTCTCTGAGCCGGAGATTTTGCTCGCGGATGAGCCGACCGGCAACCTCGACAAGGCCGCCGGCAGCGAGATCATGCAGCTCTTTCAGCGGCTCAATCAGGAAAAGGGCATTACCATTTTGCAGGTCACGCACTCCGATGAATGCGCCGCCTACGGAAACAGAATCGTCCGGCTGAACAACCATAAGCTGGAAGATGTCGGGTAACACATGAGGGGAAGGATTCTGCATCCTTCCCCTCAGCTTTTTTATTCCTCTGCGGGTTCCGCCGCTTCCTGCGGTGCATCCCCGGTCACCTGAATGCCGGTCTCCGTTCCGCGGATGCGGATTGCCGTCACCGGCTTCTCTGCATCGACGATCAGGCCCGCGATCGCGTCCTCAACCTCGTCGCGCAGCACACGCCGGATATCACGCGCACCGTAACGGTGGCCGTGCGATTTCTCCGCAACGATCTTCAGCGCCGCATCGTCCCAGTCAAGCGAAATGCCGCGCTCGGAAAGCGCCGCGGCGGTCTCCTTCAGCATCAGTCCGGCGATTTCCGCATAATTCTCCTTCGACAGCGGCTTGAATACGATGATCTCATCCACTCTGCCGACGAATTCCGGGCGCAGGAAATCCTTGAGCGCCTTCAGCGCCTTCTCGGAGGAAATCTCCTCCTCCGTCCGGTTGAAGCCGACACCGGTTGTCTTGTCGGTGCTGCCGGCGTTGGAGGTCATCACAATAATCGTATTCTCGAAATTGACGGTTCTGCCCTGTGCGTCGTCGATCCTGCCCTCGTCGAGAATTTGCAGCAGCAGGTTCATGACGTCCGGATGCGCCTTCTCGATCTCATCGAACAGAATCACGGAATACGGCCGGCGGCGCACCTTTTCGGTAAGCTGGCCGGCTTCGTCATAGCCGACATATCCGGGCGGCGAGCCGATCATTCTGGAGACGGCGTGCTTCTCCATGTATTCGGTCATGTCAAGCCGGATCAGCGGCTCGGTCGAATCAAACAGCTCATTCGAGAGCACCTTCACAAGCTCGGTCTTTCCGACGCCGGTCGGGCCGACAAAGATGAACGATGCCGGTCTGCGGCGCTCGGTCATCTGCACTCTGCTGCGCTTGATCGCGCGGGCAAGTGCGCTGATTGCCTCGTCCTGTCCGATGATATGCTCCTTCAGATGCGATTCGAGATCGCGCAACTTCGCATATTCGGTTTCCTCGATCTTGTTTGCGGGGATTCCCGTCCAGATCTCGATGACATGTGCCAGATCGCCGGCGGATACCGAGACCGATACCGGATGCTCGGTCAGCTCCTGCTGCCTTGCCTTCAGGCGGATGAGTTCGCCCTTGCGCTCCTGGAGGCGCTGATAATCGGGGTTGCTGTCGGATTCGATCTCCTCGACCTCCTCCTCCTTATCCGCGATCTGCGTCTCAAGCTGCTCCAGCTCATTGAGCTCCGGGTGCCGGATGCTGACAAATGCACAGCTCTCGTCGAGCAGGTCGATCGCCTTATCGGGCAGGAAGCGGTCTGTGATATAGCGCTCGGAGAGCACGGCACACAGATGCAGCATTGCGGGCGAAATGCTGACGCGGTGGAATTCCTCGTAGTATTTCGCGACGCCCTTCAAAATCTCAACCGTTTCGGCGACGGTCGGTTCATCGACCTTGACCGGCTGGAAGCGGCGTTCGAGTGCGCCGTCCTTTTCGATATATTTGCGGTATTCGGTAAAGGTCGTCGCGCCGATGACCTGCACCTCGCCGCGCGAGAGCGCCGGCTTCAGGATATTCGCGGCATTCATCGAGCCCTCGGAATCGCCCGCGCCGACCAGACTGTGAATCTCGTCGATGAACAGGATGACATTCCCCTGCTCCTTGACCTCCTCGATCAGCCCCTTGACGCGGCTCTCAAACTGTCCGCGGAACTGCGTGCCGGCGACCAGTGCGGTCATATCCAGCAAATAGAGCTTCTTATCCTTCAGGTGGAAGGGCACATCGCCCGATGCGATGCGCTGCGCGATGCCTTCGGCTACGGCGGTCTTTCCGACGCCCGGCTCACCGATCAGGCAGGGGTTGTTCTTCTGGCGGCGGGAGAGAATCTGAATCACGCGCGCGATCTCGGTATCCCGGCCGACCACGCCGTCCATCTTGCCCTCCTCTGCCTTTCTGCTGAGGTTGGTGCAATAGCTGCCGAGGTATTTCGGCTCCTTCTGCTTCTCAGGTCTTTTCTTCCGTTCATTCCTGCCCGCATCCTGCGGCTTGTCATTGCGCTTCGGGGCGGCATTCACAGGGCGCGGCGGCTGTTCCTCCGGCTGCTCCTCCGGTGTGCCCTTGTCATTGACCGGACGGTCGGTAAAGAGGCGCTGGATAAATCCGGGAAGCGTGCTCGCGCCGCCCATTTCAAAATTCTCGTCCTCCATCAGATCCATCATCTGATCGCTCATCATTTCGATATCTTCATCCGAAATGCCGATATGCTCCATATATTCCGCGACCTGCGGGATATTGAGCTTTTTGGCGCAGACAAGGCAGAAGCCCTCATTTTTCTTCTCGGAGCCGTGCATGGAGGTAATAAACACCACGGCAGGCCGTTTCTTACAATTACTGCATAAAACCATGTATTATGTTTCCCTTCCGGCGGATCGCTCCGCCTGACTGTTTCTCTCTTTTTACGGGAGCAATGCGCAAAGCCGGGCGCTCAGAGCATTGCGGGGATATTGTCATAAAGCATGCGGAACAGGAACGAATTACTGATCGCCTTGTCGCTGAAGCACAGGAAATCGCCGCCGCCGATCAGCACCAGCAGCCGCACCAGAATCGTGAACAGCACCAGCATCGCGACAACCTCCAGCAGGCCGAGCACGCCGCCGAAGAACCGTTCTTTCGCCTTCGTCAGATTGAGGAACAGGCGGTTTTCCGCAACCGCTGCGATTACCGCCGCCAGAATCATCAGAATCGAAAACAGGATCAGGTAGACGAACATCCGCATGACCTCGACCGTCGGGGCCTTTGCAAACAGCACCTCGATCTCGGTCGCCTTATCGCGGACGGACATCCGGCTGTCAAACTGCGCTGTGACGATCTTCCGCATGACCTCGCTGTCATCCTGCACGGCCTGCTCAAAGCCGCTGCGGACATATGCCGGCAGCTTTTTGTCCATCGCGTCGCCGTATGCCGTGATGAAGCTGTCCCGGATCGTATTCAGGAACTCCGATTTCGGCCCGACCGTTGCGCCGCAGTGCTCGTACACATAATCGTAAAGCTGCGAATCGAAATGCGCTCTGTCCTCCGATTGCAGGATGCTTCCAATCTCCTGCGCGCTGCTGGTAAAGCCGTATCTGCCCTTGTCGATCGTCTCCTTGAACGCCTTTGGCAGATCGACCTTTTCGTTCACAGCTTCGATCGCAGAGACGGTATTCCGCTGTGCGATCGACTGATACACAGCCTCCGCGCCGGCGGCTGAGACCAGCGATGCTGCAAAGGATGCAACGATATATCCGATGCTCAGCACGATAACCTTTGTCGCGCCGCGCTTTGCATTGGAATGAATGACATAGACGATAATCGCGATGATGCAAACGTCAAAAATCCACCCGAAATGGCTTACCATTCTTTTTAATCCTCCCTAAGTCGCCCCTTTTTTTGTTCCCCATAATCATCTGTCTGTTATTTGTGCAGCTCTGTCCGGTCGATATGCTGATAGCCGTGCAGGAAAATATACGACCCGACACTCCGGAACCCTTCGTAGCTGTCTGAGATCTCTTTTTCTTCCAAGACTCTGCCGGTTTCCGAAAGCCGCTCCAGCTTCGAGCGAAGCTGTACCAGAATGGTACCGTCCGAGAGAAGTCCGACAGCCTTGATCTCTTTCTCATAGCTGCGGACGACCGGCGACTGCGTGCTCCCGTCCAGAATCACGACCGAGCTTGAGCGGCGCTCCTGATCGGACAGCAGCAGCACTGCGGTCTGATCGCGGAATGCACAGCCCGAGAGTGATTTCGGGTATTCATAGCTGCCGGTAACTGCGCCGTCCCGATCCAGAAAGACACAGCGGGTATCTCCGAACACAAATGCATTTCCCTCACTGGTATTATATACCGAAACGGCGAGCATGTCAAGTGCCTGACTGTGCCAAAGGTCGTCTTTTGAGGTGAAGCTGTACGAATTTACGACAGATTTCAGGCTCCCCTCCTGCATAAAGACAGAAACCGCATAGCATCCGCCGCCGTCGGATCGGAAGCAGATATCGCTTAAATCCTCCACGCAGTTTCTGGCGTAGAGCTGCTGCCCCTTTGCATTGAACACCAGCATCCTGCATGCGCAGGTCTCTGAGCCCGTGACCAGCGCGACCTTGCCCTGATCGGACACCCGGCCGAAGATGATCGGGTCGGACACCGTTTTCTCAAAGACCGCCTTGCCCGGTGTATCGAGCCGGAAGCGCGTGCCGCCGTTTTCATACACCAGCGCATAATTCCCCGCCGTTTGCAGCATGGCGCTGCCGTAGGTATGCTGCCGCGCGGCTACCTGTCCGCCGCCGGTCTGATAGAAATTCAGGTAGGAGTCCGTCAGGACGACGAGCTTGCCGTCCGCTGCACCCATCTGGTATTCCGAGCTGCCCGGAATATAAAGCGGGAATTTGCCCTCCTGCTGCTGCGACTGCCGCCCTGAGGCATCCAGCCCCGGCATCCACGAATCGCGGCGGCGGTACAGCACCATCACCGCCATGACAAGCAGAAGGAAGATGATCGAGCGCCGCAAAATTCTCCGGCGCTTTTTCTGACTGCGCGCAGCGTAAATATTCTGTTTCTTTTCCTTTACTGCGCCGCCCTGCTGTTTCGCTTTCTTTGCCATCTGTTTCTCCGTTCAATCGTTGTTCTGTGAGTCCGTGCCGGTGATTACGGCATCGGAATAAAACACTCTGTTCAGGTAAAGCCCGTGCGCCATCGCCGTTCTCCCGGCCGCGAGACGGTCCCCTGCGGCAAGAATGCCGGGCATCGCACTGGGCGGAAACACGCCCTCATTGATATCCAGCAGCGTGCCGACGAAAATCCGCACCATGTTGTATAAAAAGCCGTCTCCGCGGATATAGATGCGCACATCCGAACCGCTGCGCTGCACATCCGTCCCGTAGATCGTCCGGATGCAGTTTGTCTCCGGCGCCGCCTGCGCACAAAAGCTGTGGAAATCATGCGTCCCGACGACCGCACGCGCCGCCTCGCGGATTTTATCGGTATCCAGCGGCCTGCGGTAATGATACGCAAGATCGGTCAGGAATGGGTTTTTGCTCTCGTGACAGTGAATCCGGTAGAGGTATTCCTTCCCGCGGCAGTCAAACCGCGCATGGAAATCCGCAGCGGCATCCTCCGCCGAAAGCACCGAGATGTCGTCCGGCAGATAGCCGTTCAGCGCACGCACGAGATTCTTGCAGCGAATCTCACGCTCCGTGAAAAAATGCAGCACGAATTCGTTGGCGTGTACGCCGGTGTCCGTGCGCGAGCAGCCGTAAACGGTCGTTGCACCGTTCAGGACGCGGGAAAGCTGCTTCTCCAGCTCGCCCTGTACCGTCACGGCGTTCGGCTGCCGCTGAAAGCCGTGATAACGCGTGCCGCGGTAGGCGATTGTCATTTTGATTGTCCGCAAAGCGTCAGCTCCTTTGGTTTTTTCGTCTGCGCCGGATGCAAAGGAACACCGCGCATACCGCCGACAGCAGGGTGATGATGCCGCCGGCGATCAGCCCGCGCGGGAGAAAGCGCAGCCGGATCTCATGTGCTCCGCTGCTGAGCCGGATGCCGAGCATACCGCCGAAAACGCGGCAGGTATCCGTCTTTTCGCCGTCAACATAAGCAGTCCAGCCGCTCTCATACGGCACGGGCAGATACAGCAGCCGGTCGCCCTCTGCGGTCACAGTCCCGCGGATTTCGGTATCGATGCGGGCTGTTTCGGTCATGGCATTCTGCCGCAGAACCTGATATCCTGCCTCCGCTGCGTCATCATTTTGACGCGCGGCGTATACATCCACGGTCCCTTCGGTTCCGGGGCGCACGGTCAGCGAAACGGTCACAGTCTGCCCGGCATCCAGCGCGCCGATCTGCTCTAAAAATTTCGACACCGCAAATGCGCCGCCCATCCAGTAATTATCTGAGATAACGGGGCGGTCGTCAGCCGTGATCTGATATGCCTTGACGCCCGCTGTCATCCCGGCATCCATATTCAGAAAATAAACATACCAGCCGTCGGCATCCGCAGAAAACGAAAATGTCAGTGTCTCATACTCGCTGCCGGTGATGCAGTGATAGGCGTGATCGCCGGTTTTGGTGATCTCTGCGCCGTTTTCTGCGGAATATTCGGCCGGAAGCGCTGTATAAAGCGGGATATCAAGGCCGGTGATTGCCGAAAACAGCACCTGCTGCACGGCGATCCTATCAGTCATTTCGGGCATCTCTGCCGCAGTCTGCGGGATCAGAAAGCCGGAAAGCGCGTCATAGCGAAACGCATATGCCCATGTATCGCCGAGCTGCCGGTAGCAGGATGCGGGGAGCTTGGCATTCGGCATCACAACATATTGCAGGCCGGTCAGCAGCATGGAAACCGGCGGAAGCTCCTGATAAAAGTAGTAATTCAGCCCCGAGCCCGAATCCATCCCGAGCGCGCCGCAGGTCACGCAGAGCGAATCGGGAATCAGCGAGCTGTAAAAGCTGCCGCCGTAGGGCAGATCATACAGCAGCTCCGGATTATAGCTCCGGTAGGGGTACATCGCCGTCCGGTAAACGGCAAAGCCCTGCGCCGCCGCATCCGCGCGCACGGCATCGGCGGCCTGCTGCATGTTCGCATCGGGGGTTAAGTCATCCGCGGCAAACTGCGGGGAGGCCGTACCGGCGGTCAGATCGGCATTCAGTGCGGTTTCGCCGAGCGATACGCTCAGCAGCAGCGCGAAAAACGCCGTCCGCTTCTGCGGCTTCAGCATCCGCAGCGCATAAATGCCGGCGTAGAGCATGACCAGCACGGCGCAGACCAGCACCACATCGGTCGTATCGTAAATCTGCGAGAGCACCGCGGCTGCGGCACTGCACAGAAGCATCGGAATGAGCTGCCAAAGCCGCTTTTTGCTGCCGGAGCCGTCATCGGCGGCGGTCGTATAGCGCCAGCCCATGAACAGCAGCACCAGCGGAACCAGATGCGCAAAGCGGTGGATAAAGCCGTGCGGGGTGTGGAAGCCGTGCCAGAGATAGCTGAGCGGGGAATACCAGAGGCTCAGCATCAGAAACAGGAACAGCCCTGCCGTCAGAAGGCGCTCCCGCAGCGGGATCCGGCGTTCGGTCAGATATCCGCCGAGCAGCAGCACGCCGAGCATACTGCCCGAAAGATTCGGTGCGCCGATATGCAGGAACGGGTAGGTAAAGCTCACAAGCCGCCCAAAGCCCTGCAACAGCGGAAATTCGGTCTGCGTCAGCGCCGGCATGCCGGTACCGGGCGCGCTGTATTCATGCAGCGTCCATGCCATCGGCAGCAGCAGCACCGCGCCGAGCCCCGCCGCAAGCAGCGAATGCCCCAGAAATCTGCCGGCCTCCCGCGGCCATGTCCGCACCGGCTTTTTCAGCACGGTCAGCAGAATCAGCCAGCAAAGCCCGGTCATCAGGCAGGTCATCCAGCTCATGTACGGGTTGAAGATCAGCGAGAAAAAGAGCGCCGCCGTATAAAGCCCCGGCTTCCCGTCGCGCACCAGAAACATCAGCCCCGCGAGCACAAGCGGCGTCAGCGCGACTGTATCGAGCCAGATGAGCTGATAGAAATTCACCAGATACCACATGTTCATGGCATACAGCACGGAGAAGATCACGGCGGAAAAATCAAGCTCCCGCCGGACCGCCCGCAGCAGCACCGAAAAAAACAGCCCCGCAAGCCCGATCCGCACGCAGATCGTCAGCGTCAGAAACAGCGGAATCCATGTCTGCGGCAGCGCGATGCAGACAATGCTCCAGAGATTCGTGCAGTAATAGGCTGCGGTGCTCCAGAGATTGATGCCGAGCCCGCCGCTCCACGAATAGAACAGCGAATGCCCGCCGCGCACGGCATTCCGCAGCAGCAGCGTAAACGGATAATACTGAATCGCCGCATCCGATTCCAGAGCGGTCGCGCTGCCGAAGGGATACCGGCCGCCGGCTGCAAACAGCAGCAGCATGCCGATACACGGCAGCAGAAAGCTCAGCAAATGATAAATCCGGTTCTTTTTCATAGCAAATCAGAATTTCACAAAAATATTGCAGAGGATGACCGCTGCAAACATCAGCAGCGTGAAGATCAGGGCGATGTAATCCCGCAGGCCGCTTTTCAGCACGCGCAGGCGGGTTCTGCCCTCGCCGCCGTGATAGCAGCGGCATTCCATTGCCAGCGCGAGCTCCTCCGCCCGGCGGAATGCCGAGACAAAGAGCGGAATCAGAATCGGCGTCAGCGCTTTGACACGCTGCATCAGCCCGCCGCTTTCGAGATCGGCGCCGCGCGCCTTCTGTGCGGACATGATCTTGTCGGTCTCCTCGATCAGCGTCGGGATAAACCGCAGCGCAATCGTCATCATCATCGCCAGCTCATGCACCGGCATTTTCAGCTTTTTCAGCGGAGAAAGCAGCGCCTCGATCGCGTCCGTCAGGACGATCGGCGAGGTCGTATAGGTCAGCAGCGAGGTGCCCGCGATCAGCAGGCAGATGCGCACGATCATAAACGCAGAGGTCTGGATGCCCTCCTCGGTCAGCTTCAGGAAATGCCATCTCCAGTAGGTCTTGCCGCCGTCCAGCAGGAGCAGATTGAACAGCCCCGTGATAATCAGCACCGGCACGATCGGCTTGATGCTTTTCACCAGCATTTTCAGCGGAATCTTCGAGCAGGCGGTCGCGACAATGACAAAGAGCAGCCCTGCTGCGAGCGTCGTCACGCGCTGCCCCCAGAACAGCATCACGAGAAACAGCATTGTGATGATGATTTTGAAGCGCGCGTCCATGCGGTGTACGACGCTGTTGATCGGAAAATACTGTCCGAGCGTGATATCCTTCAGCATACCGGCGCACTCCCTTCCAGTCTGGCCTTCAGGAGCTCCGCGCCGAATTTCACGGTATAGACCTCCTCCGGGAAGTCCATGCCGCGCGCCCTCAGCTCATGGAACACTCTGGTGATCTGCGGCAGCGCCAGCCCCATGCTCTCCAGCTCGCTGCCGCGCGCAAAGACATTTGCCGGCGTGTCATAGCACACGACCTTCGCATGCGAGAGCACCAGCAGCTTTGAGACGTATTTTGCCACATCCTCCATGCTGTGCGAAACCAGCATGACCGTGCAGCCTGTCCGCCTGTGATATTCGCGAAGCTGCGTCAGAATCGTGGTTCTGCCGATCGGGTCGAGCCCGGCGGTCGGTTCATCGAGAATCAGCACACGCGGTTCCATTGCCATGACGCCGGCAATCGCGGCACGGCGCTTCTGTCCGCCGGAGAGCGCATACGGCGACTTCTCCAGCAGCGACGCATCCAGCCCGACGATCTCCGCGGTCTCGCGGACACGCCGGTCGATCTCATCCTTTTCGAGCCCCATATTCTTCGGGCCGAAGGCGATATCCTGATAGACCGTCTCCTCAAAAAGCTGATACTCCGGATACTGAAACACCAGCCCGACCTGAAACCGCACGGCGCGGCGGTCGGCTTTTTTCTCCCAGATATCCCTGCCGTCGAGCAGAACGGTTCCCTCCGTCGGCTTCAGCAGCCCGTTCATCATCTGCATCAGCGTCGATTTTCCGGAGCCGGTATGCCCGATGATGCCGACAAACTCGCCCTGCTCGATTTGCAGATTGATATGATCGACCGCTGTTTTCTCAAACGGCGAGCCGATGCTGTATGTATAGGTCAGGTTATTTGCTTCCAGAATCGGCATTCTGCGTGATTCCTTTCTGCGAAAATAGTTCCGCGATCGCATCGACGCACGCGCTGACATCAAGAATCTCCGGATCCAGTGCATAGCCTGCCTGCCGCAGAACCTCGCACAGCTCCGTCACCTGCGGGACATCCAGTCCCAGTGCGCGCATCTCCTCTACATGGGAAAACACCTTCTCAGGCGGCGCATCCAGATGCACCGCCCCGTGATCGACCACGATCACTCTGTCACACTGCGCGGCCTCGTCCATCTCATGCGTAATCAGAATCACGGTAATTCCGTAATCCCGGTTCAGCATCTTCACCGTGCGCATGACCTCCTTCCGCCCCTGCGGATCAAGCATGGCGGTCGGCTCGTCGAGCACGATGCAGTCCGGTCGCATCGCGATAATCCCCGCGATCGCAACCCGCTGCTTCTGGCCGCCGGAAAGCTGATGCGGCGCATGCTCACGGTATTCGTACATCCCGACCGCATGGAGCGCCTGATCGACGCGGATGCGCATTTCGTCCGTCGGGACGCCGAGGTTTTCGAGCCCGAAGGCGACATCCTCCTCGACGATCGTCGCGACGATCTGATTATCGGGATTCTGAAAGACCATGCCCACATGCTGCCGGATCTCCAGCAGCTTTTCCTCATTTTTTGTGTCGATTCCGGCGACCGTGACGCTGCCCTCTGTCGGCAGCAGAATCGCGTTCATCAGCTTCGCCATCGTGGATTTGCCGGAGCCGTTATGCCCCAGCACCGCGACCAGCTCGCCGTGCTCAAATTCCAGTGAGATGCCCTTCAGCACCTCAGCCGGCTCGCTGTTCTCCGCATCGGCGGGATAAGAGAACCGGACATTGTCCAGCTTGATCAGTGGTTCCATAGATTCTCCGTGCTTACTTGTTCACCTGAATTTTTCGAGGCGGTACATAGAACCGTCCTCCGGTTCGGTCACGCCGTTTTTGTAATCATATCCGAGATGCCGGTAAAACTGCACAGCGGTCAGCGAGGCCGGAATCTCAATGCGCCGAGCGCGCAGGGCGTATTCGTCCTGCTCAAGCGTTTCGATGATCGCGCGGCCGATGCCCCTGCCCTGATATTCCGGCAGCACGAAAACGGTCAGCAGGATGCTCTCCGTCTCGCTGCCCCAGAAGGGCGCGATCGTGCCAGTCCCGACGATGCGTTCGCCGTCGCAGGCAACATATGTATGTCCCTGCTGCGCGCGCTCTGTCAGAACCGCAGCATTGTGTGCCGCAATGGTTTCGTCGATGTATTCGGGCGGATAATCGGAGCTGTTGCTGATTCTCAGCGTATCTGCAACCACCTGCGCCGTTTCCGCCGCGTCCTGCTCCTTAAAACGTCTGAGCTCCATTGTTTTCTCACATTTCCTTCGGGGATGCCGACCAGATCGCGGTCGCACCGCAGGGCAGCGCTGCCTTCGTAAGCTCCACCGGCAGGCCGATTTCATCAGCGGAAACTGTCCCGCCGAATTTCGGCACGATCAGGCTGTGCAGCAGATAGCCCATGACCGAGGGCGAAAGCCCGGTCGTGTAGCTGTTGAGCAAAAAGAACAGCGGCTCCGGTGACAGCACATCAAGACATGCCTCCACGAGCGGATAAATGCTGTTTTCGAGCTTCCAGATCTCGCCGCCGGGGCCTCTGCCGTAGCTCGGCGGGTCCATGATGATTGCGTCATAGGTCTTGCCGCGGCGCGCCTCCCGGCGGATAAACTTCTCGCAGTCATCCACGATCCAGCGGATCGGCCTGTCGCTCAGCCCAGAGGCGGCGGCATTTTCACGCGCCCACTGCACCATGCCCTTTGCCGCATCCACATGACAGACCTCCGCGCCCGCTGCCGCGCAGGCAAGCGTTGCGCCGCCGGTATAGGCAAAGAGGTTCAGCACACGAACCGGTCTGCCGGCGCTGCGGATTGTCTCCTGCATCCAGTCCCAGTTGACCGCCTGCTCCGGGAACAGTCCGGTATGCTTGAAGCCGGTCGGGCGCACAATAAACCGAAGCTCCCCGTATCCGATCTGCCAGCTCTCAGGCGGCTTTCTGCGGTATTCCCAGCTTCCGCCGCCGGATTTTGAGCGGTGATAATGCCCGTCGGCATGCGCCCAGAGGTCGGTCAGCGGCGAAGTCTGCCAGATCACCTGCGGGTCGGGGCGGATCAGCGTGATCTCGCCCCAGCGCTCCAGCCGCTCGCCGGATTTTGTATCAATCAGGCGATAATCCGCCCAATGCTCTGCGATTCTCATGCGGCCTCCTCCGTCAGATCCACCATTCCGGTGTCAGCTCCGCCATTTTCATGACCCGGCCGGTCTGCATATCCATCATGATCTCGATGTCACCGTAGGTCTCCGGCATGAGCTGTACCATCAGCTCCCGGCAGGCGCCGCAGGGTGCGCCGGAGCTTCCGTCCGGCAGAATTGCGATCACCTTGTCGATCTCGTGCTCCCCTGCCGTCAGCATCGCAAAGATCGCATTCCGCTCCGCGCAGATGCCGAGCGTCGAGCAGGTATCGACGCAGACGCCGGTATAGATTTTTCCGGATTTTGACAGAATCGCCGCCGAAACCTCTCCGGCGGTGACATATTCCGAGATTCTGCGCGCATTCAGCACGCGCTTTGCCGCATCATACAGCGTATTCCAGATCGGTTCCATTTCTTCTCCCATATTTTCTCAGCGGTGCGTACACTGCGTGATTTTCTCCGTAATTGCGAGCAGATAGCTGTTGATTCTGCGGAAATCGCGTCCCTCGACCATGACATTGATGATCGGGGCGTCGTCCCGCCGCTCGCGCACGACGATTCTTCCGTCCATGCCGAGCTCCTGTTCGCACTGTGCGATGAATCCGGAGATCTCCGGGTCGTTTTTCCAGATCTCCTTCCAGTATGCCGGAATCCGTGCCGGCGTCATGACCTGCGGATCATGCTCCATGACCGCGGCGAGCTCACTGAGCTTTTTGCCGGTGCGCTGCATGGCCTGAAGCAGATAGGCCGCCGCGATCAGGCCGTCCAGCGCGGGGGAATCCGAGGTGTAGATCAGTCCCCTGCCGTCGCCGCCGAGCGGGAGCGAGAGTTTCCGCATCCGCTGCGTCATGAACGGCTGCGCGGGCTGCGTCATGTGAACCGGAATCCCGCGGGACTGCGCATACCGCAGAAAGCCGAGATTCGTTTCGACGGTCACGGCCGCACCGCGTGTCATCGTTTTCGGCAGCATCGCCGGCGCCGCGGCCTGCTCCTGCATCCTGTCCTCGCAGAGAATCGCAAGGCAGCGGTCGCAGTCGAGCGTTTCGCCGTTCTCGTCAACGGCAATAAACCGCGCGGCGTCTCCGTCGAACGCAAAGCCCGCCGCGCAGCTGTAATCCTGCACGAATTCCGCGAGCTTGTCAGTATTCCGCACGCCGCATTCCTGGTTGATGTTGATGCCGTCGGGGTTGTCGTTCAGCACGAGCACCTCGGCGCCGAGCATCTTATACAGCGGCTCCGCAAGCTCCGAGGCTGCGCCGTTGGCACAGTCCAGCGCAATGCGAAGCTGATTCTTTTCGCGCAGACCCGGCCTTGTCAGGCGGGTTCCGAGCAGCCGCAGATAGCGCTTCTGAGCATCCGTCTGGAGCTGAATCTGTCCGCAGGTTCTTCCGCTCCCGGCGGAGCTCACGGTTCCGCTCTGCATCAGCGCCGAGATCGAATCGAGCTGCTCTGCGGACATCAGTGCGCCGCTTTTGGCATAGAGCCGGATGCAGATCTGCTCGAAGGGCAGGTCGCCGCCGGAAAGTGAAATGCCCGCCTCGGCGTCCTCTGCCGCAAGCATCAGCGCCATGCCCGCCGAGGGCATCACGCCGAGCTGGTGCGCATGGCCGCCGCCTGCACAGATGCCCGCGGACAGTGCCGCTTCGAGGGCATCTGCCGCAAGGCGCGTATCATGCGCCAAATAAAAAACAGGCGGATGACTGCATGACTTCCCGATTGCCTGTGCCGCTGCCCTGCCAAGCCGCAGCATCAGCTCCGGCGTCACATCCGTCATCGCCTTTCCGCGAAGCCCCTCCGGCTTCAGAAGTCTGCTCACAGCATCCGCCTCCTCTCATATCACTGTGATTCCTGCTCCGCAGGTTTTTGGGGAATATACGCAAAAATCAGTTTTTTCCGCAGCACATCGCAGAGCTTCTCCCTGATCGGATGCGCGCAGGTATTGTATGCATTCAGAATCTCAACCGAATCGTCCTCGCAGAGCCGCACGCAGACCGTGTGGACAGAGGACGCAAACCGCCGCTTTGTCCAGTAAACCAGCAGAGCGGGGCTGCCGGGGCTGAGCGCCGCCGCAATCCTTCTGCGGAATTTGTACCGCTTCACCCGCAGCCCGAAATGCCGCAGGCAATGGCCGAGCGCGAGAAAATTCGTGCCCCAGAAGCCGAACAGCACCCGGAACCGCTCCATATATTTTGCGACATCGGCAAACGGCACCGGCGTCCCGTTCAGCAGCAGCGCATTGTATACCGCGATGCACTCGCAGCCGCTGTAGCTGACGGTTGACCGCCCGTATTTCATCTCCGCGAGCTTTCCGAGCCCCTGCCCGCAGAGCAGCCCGTCCGGCAGTTTGATCTGCCGGTTGTGCTCATAGTTTTTTGTCGATAAGCGTCTCATGGCAAGACCCCAATGTCAGTCGGATTCATTCAGCATATCGGACAGGGAATACTGCTGCCCGACGCCGTTTTCGACCGGGTATCCGAGATGCTGATACGCAAGCGCCGTCGCGCATCTGCCGCGCGGGGTACGCGCCAGCATCCCGAGCTGCATCAGATACGGCTCACAGACATCCTCCAGCGTCACGGCCTCCTCGCCGATCGCAGAAGCGAGCGTTTCGAGCCCGACCGGCCCGCCGTGATAGCCCCGGATCATCATATCGAGCATCCGGATATCGAGCTTATCGAGCCCCAGCTCGTCAATTTCGAGCCGCTCCAGCGCAAGCCGGGTGGTCTGTGCGTCGATCACGCCCTTGCCGAGCACATCGGCAAAGTCGCGGACTCTGCGCAGCAGGCGGTTCGCGATACGCGGCGTACCTCTGGAGCGCTTCGCGAGCTCCATCGCGCCGTCGGTCTCGCAGGGGATATCCAGCAGCATCGCACTTCTGCGGATGATATCGCAGAGCTGCTCCGGCGTATACAGCTCAAGGCGCTGCACAATGCCGAAGCGGTCGCGCAGCGGCGGCGTGAGCTGACCGGCTCTTGTCGTCGCGCCGACCAGCGTAAAGGGCTGCAGATCGACGCGGATGCTCCGCGCAGAGGGTCCCTTTCCGATCATGATATCCAGCGCTCTGTCCTCGAGCGCGGGATACAGAATCTCCTCCACGGCGCGGGACAGCCGGTGAATCTCATCCACAAAGAGCACATCGCCCCTGCCGAGATTCGTCAGCAGCGCGGCGAGATCGCCGGGCTTTTCGATCGCAGGCCCGGAGGTCACGCGCAGATTGACGCCGAGCTCATGGGCGATTATGCCGGAAAGCGTGGTCTTGCCGAGACCGGGCGGGCCGTAGAGCAGCACATGGTCGAGCGGGTCTCCGCGCCGGCGTGCCGCCTCGATATAGACCGCCAGATTTTCCTTCACCTGATCCTGTCCGATATAGTCCTTCAGGGTCTTCGGCCGGAGCGACACCTCGGCATCGCCGTCCTGCGGGAGAACCTCCGGGCTGGAGATCCGCTCCGCTTCCATATCATCGGTATCAAAAACAGGCGTTCCTGTTTGTATCATAGCTTTGTATCTCCGCGTTTTTTGATTGCATTACCCGGCTCAGCGCTCAAAGAACCGCTTTTTGCGGATATAGAACGGGTCGATGCCGGTCACCGCCTTCTTCGCCGCAGGCTCCTCCAGACTGATGAACACAAGCGAATCGCCGGACTTGGAATAATTCTGCAAATACTTCGAGAGCGGGAAGAACAGCTTTCTCGTATTGCCGCCCATATCGAACACGAACAGGGTCTGCGGACGCTCGCAGCCGCGGATCATCTCGACGACATAGCACGCATCGACATTCGCCTGCTTTGCAAGATACCGCGTCAGCGGGCGGATCAGATGCTCAAGATTCTTGGTAGACGGCCGGTACTCGATCGTCTCCTCCTCCTTCATCGAAATCGCGGGAATATTGAGGTTTCGTGCAACCATCAGAATACTCTTGATCTCCTGCGAGGAGAACTCCTTGCCGTAGGAATTCGGGTTCAGAACGGCATTGGCCGACTGAATCAGGTCAAACAGGCGCAGGCAGTTCAGGCGGTAGCAGTTGACATAGCGCTTCGCAAACTGCTGAAGCGAACGGTAGCTCGTAAAGAACGGGATAAAGATATCGCCGTCCGGGTTCTGGGTCGTCACCAGCTCCATCGAGATGCCGCCGTTGACCTCGTCCTGCTTGACAGGGCGCTTGCAGATGACATAGACATCGCTCTTGATCAGCATTTGCAGGAACAGGGAACGCTTCTCCGGTTTCGTAATCGCTTCCTTCAACAGTTCGTCCAGATTCATAGTAAAATCCTCCTTTTTTCTTGCTGTCTGTAATCAGAATCCGCTCGGATCGTCAGCCCAGTGCATGGGTCATCACATCGTCAATGCTGATATATTCGCCGAAATCCTCCTCCGAGAGGATCCGCGGGTAGCAGCCGTAATAATACTGGTCGGTATCGGTCAGCGGCTCATTTTCTCCGCCGCACTGGATCGCGACCGCCTTGCAGGCACCGTTGTTGATCGCATACGCCATCTGGTCGCAGTCCTTCAGATATCCGCAGTAATAGCCGAGCCGGATATTGACCGCCGTGATGACGTCGTTTGCGCGCTCAAATTCCTCCGGCATTTCGCCCCAGCCAAGATCGGCGCCTCGGTAATAATACACGCCGTCCATCAGCGTCACATCCGCGCCCAGATCGGTCATATCGTTCAGCGCGTTATTGACCGCGAGGAAAAAGTGCTTTGCATTCGCTGCCGCCGTCTGCATGCCGGCTGCGCGCCGCTCCTGCACAAATTCCGGAATCGCCGCAAGATCGACCGTCCACTCATGTCCGGAACAGGTGACATAGTACAGATCGGAAATGCTCTGCCCGTCCGCGGTCTGAACCATCACGGGGAACACATACAGCAGCTCGATCTGCTGCCGGAGGTCGAGCTTCAGCGCGAGCTCCTCTGATAAATCAAGGTCATCCGCTGCCACGGCATCCTGCTTCAGCGCTTCGAGCGCCTCGTGATACTCGGTCATCATCGTCTCCGCAGCGGCGCCCTTGCCGATCTTCGCGGAGCGAATCTGACACTGCTGCGCGATTTTCTCGTCCATTTCCCGCTCAAACTGCGCGCCCTTTGCGCCGTGCATGTCCGCGGTCTCATAGGCATCCAGCAGATTGGATGCGCCCTTGACCAGATCGCTGTCTCCGGTCGCGCAGGCCTTGAAATAGCTGTCAAGCGTCAGATATGCGGTGTCATAGTCTCGGTCATTTGTCGGGATATAGTCCGTCTGCACGGTTGTCTGAGACGCCGCCTCAGCGGGCAGCGAGGTCGTTTCCGTCCCGCTGACGCCCGATTCCTGCGGCGCAGTGCCGGAGACCCCGGTCGTGGTTTCGGTCATGCCGGAATCGCCCCCGGCAGTCTGACTGCTGCTGTCCCCGCAGGCGGTCAGCGCCGCCGCTGCAAGGCACAGGCTCAGTACATGACACAGCATACGCTTTCGCTTCATGCTCATGCTTCCTCCGTTTGATTGATGGGTCAGGACTGCTTTTTTGCATATTCGAGCGCAGCCGAAACGCTCCCGATGCCCCATGCATTGGGTTTCATCAGATTCGGATACGAGCCGTAAATCACCGGCTTCGTTTCCTGCGGCAGATTGATGATGCCGTTTTGCAGCGCGACACCGTCACACGAACTGTTTGTTACGGAGAACATGATGACGTTGATCTCCGTGATTTCCCCGTAATATGCCGCAACCTTGTAATAGAAATACTGCCGTTTGCCCTCTGCGGAATCCGTCTCGGCAGGCTTCGACAGATTGGCAAAATCGCCGCCCTTCATATCATAGGTATCATCCAGCGAAGCGTCAAGGATGCCCTCCGCGCTCATATCTGTCAGCGCCGACTGCACGGCATTATAGATGTGCTTCGCCATATCATTTGCCTCATTGACGATGTCCTTTTTGATTTTCCCCAGTACCATCGGCCCGAAAAATGTTGTATCAACAGCCCACTTTCCGTCGCGGCAGACAAGACACATCCACTCCGTCCCGCCGAAATCGGTATAATGCATCTGGCACTGAATGACATAAATCATATCAATGCCGTACTGCCGGTGAATCAGCTCAACCATAGCCTCAGCACGCTGCAGCTCCGCCGCCTCCTCGGGGGCAGCCTGTGCGCGGACCTCCTCCAGACGGCTGTCCATTTCGGCCAGCTCCGGCGCTGCTTCCTCGCACCGCTTCATATAATTCGGCATCTCATACGGGAACTGCACTGAGTAATCCTGAAACATTCCAACCTGCTTTGTAACATTTTCCCGGAGCGTATCAGCCTGAAGCTTCACTGCTGCATCCGGATCCTCTGCGGTTGCTATCGTTCCGAGCATCAGCAAATAATCACGGGCGGATCTGTTGAGATCCATGATCTCAAGGACAGTCTCAGTATCGCCGGCCTTCATAGCCTCCAGATAGCGCTCCAGCGTTTTACTCGCTTCTGCATACTCCGCCTTGCCGGTATCTGCCCGAACCATGATGAATTCATCCTCTGTAGAGCTGTCCGCATCTCCGTTCTCATCAGACTCAAACTTATCGGGTTCAAATGCATCCGGAACGCTGAATTCCAATGATAAGGGAGCCGTCGTATCCGCCGCGGAGGATTCCTCCGCAGCAGAGCCCGCAGAATCCGCGGTGCTCTCGCTCCCGTCCCTGTCCGCAGCCTTTATGGCGCAGCCCTGCATCCATGCCGCACCGCACATCAGTGCCGCCGCAAGGCATGCCGCCCGGAACCGAATATTTCGTTTCATGCTTTTCCTCCCTGATTGATTCTCTTTCCCGCTTCAGCGGAGCTTAACGGTCATATTCCGGCTCTGCAAAGCGCAGTGCTTCCGCAAGGGTACTGACCGTGTTGAAATTATCCGCTGTGACCATATTCGGGTATGTGCCGAACAGCTCACAGGTTCCCTGCCGCAGGGTGCTGAGCTCGCCGCAATCAGCGGCAACAGCGGTGCAGGAGCTGTCCGCGATCACAATGCCGATCTGCTGAAGCTCCGTGATATCGCTGTAATACTGTGAAATCAGGTAACGGAGATACCGGAGCTTCTCGTCCTTCGCGGTGATGCTCGCGGGTTTTGTGACATTCTCAAAATCGCTGCCCTGCCATGTATAGGTGTCCTCCAGCTCCGTGATGTCATAGCCCTCTGCATCCATATCGGTCAGTGCGCTCTGTGCCGCATGATACACCGTTTTTGCTGCGGAATTTGCAGAGCTGATCTTGGATTTTTTCACATAGCCGATCATCGCGGGCATGAAGGTCATCTCAAGATACCATTCTCCGTTTCGCTGCACCATAATCAGCGGGGTCTCCTCGGTTTCGCCCTCTGCCGTCACATCGCAGTCGAAGAAATACAGCTTGTCAAAATTGAGCATATCGCGCATCAGTTCCATCTGACTATCATACTGGGCAAGCATCGCCTGTTTGTCCGGATCATCCGAATCCCGCAGCTCCTCGATATTTTCATCCAGCTCTGCGAACATCTCATCAATCTGTTCGCGATATCCGGGAACCTCATAAACGCCGACAATCGTGTAGCGGAAGGAAGAATCCGCAGCCTCCTCAACAGATTCCCGGAGGCTCTGCTTCATCTCATCAAGGGAATAACCGGCCGATTCTTCTCCTGAATAAAGGCTTTGCATATATGCAAGCGTTCTCTCGATATCCATGATCTCAAGTGCAGTATCAGCATCGCCGATTTTCATCGCATTCAGATAGGCTTCGACTCTTGCCTTCGCGTTGGCGCAGTCCGGGCTGTCAGGATCCACGGGGATGTACTCGGTGTTCCCGTCTGCTGCCGTCTGCCCGCTGCTCTGCGGCGCGGCAGTTGTCGAGGTTTCCGTATCCGTGCCGCTGTCTGATGCGGTTCCGGTTGTGGTAGTCTCCGCAGCATCCTGCACGCTCTCCTCACCGGAGCTTTCGGCAGTCAGTGCCGCGGAGGATTCCTCCTTGCCGCAGCTCTGCATGACCGGCGCACAGCAGAGCAGTGCCGCCAGACAGCATACGATTCTGCGTCTCTGAGTCTGTTTCACTCTGTTCCCCTGTCCTTTCGCGCTCAGCCGCGCTTGGCAAACGCGACTGCATCGTTCATCGAATTGATGCTGTCAAAATCATCAATCGTAAGCTGGTGCGGATGCGTTCCGTAGACCTCGGTATCATATTTATCCTCTGTCCGCTTGACGGCAACGCACTCCAGCTCACCGCCCCATTTACTGTCTCCAAAGGAGAACGAGATATTGTCCATCGTAGTGATATCGTTATAATAGACATAGACCCTGTAACGGAACTCCTCCTCCGCCGAAGCAAATGCCTGCGGCCGGCTGTCGAACTGAAAATCACGGCCGGTATAATTGAACACCTGATCCCTCAGTTCAGAGGTATCGTGATCCTCCGCATACATATCCGTGATCGCGGACTGTGCGCCGGTATAAATAGAATGTGCGCAGGAATTGGAGGTCGTGATCTCGGTTTTCAGCCGATACCGCGTGATCTTCTTCTCTTCCTTTCCGCAGGCGGTCAGTGCCGCACAGCAGAGCACGGCGCCCAGACAACATAAAATTCTGCGCTTATGAGTTTGTTTCATTCTGTTTCCCTGCCCTTCTGCGCTCAGCCGCGCTTGGCATACGCGACTGCATCGTTCATCGAATTGATGCTGTCAAAATCATCAATCGTAAGCTGGTGCGGATGCGTTCCGTAGACCTCGGTATCATATTTATCCTCTGTCCGCTTGACGGCAACGCACTGCACTTCGCAATATTCACTGAGGGAGATCGAGATATTGTCCATCTTTGTGATATCGGTAAAATAGATATAGACCCTGTAACGGAATTTTTCCTCCGCCGAAGCGTCTCTCTGCGGCGGACCGTCAAACTGAAAGTCACGGCTGGTATAATTGAATGTCTGCCCCTTCAGACCGGACATATCGGCATCCTCCGCATTCATATCCGTGAGCGCGGACTGTACGCCGGTATAGATGGATTTTGCGCAGGAATTGGAGGTCGCGATCTCGGTTTTCAGCCGATACCGCGTGATCTTCTTCTCTTCCTTTCCGCAGGCGGTCAGTGCCGCACAGCAGAGCATGGCTGCACCCGCAGCACAAAGCATTTTTCTCATTCTCAGTCCGAACATGTTAGTTTCCTCCGTTCATTTTGATTGTTGAATCCGGCTGTTCATGCCGTTTTTCGCATAATCCGCCGCCTCCTGCATGGAATCCAGATAGGGCAGATCCTCCGCGCTGAGCGCTTCCGGGTACGTCCCGTATACATCCAGATTCTGCACCGCGGCATACACGCAGCGCCCGTTTTCGAGGCGGAAGGCCGCCTGCGGGAGCTCGTGCAGGTCATCGTGCTGCTGAATCAGGTACAGCAGCTTTTCCTTCGGGTTCAGGGAATTGCCGTCCGCCTCGGCAAAATCGCTGCCGGCAAAGACATAGTCCCCGTTGATCTGTGAGAGCGACCCGCCGCCCCACGCCATGTAATCCGGCACCGCGTCATTGACCGCCTTCCAGAGCGCCTTTGCGTCGGCATTGTCCTGCCTGACGCTTTCTCTTGCGATCATCTCCGCGTGTGCCTTTGCAAGCTCTGCCTCATCGGTTGCACTGTGTTTCTTTCCGCAGCCCGGCAGGCAGATTGCCGCGAGCAGCATAGCTGCAAGTGCCGTACCGTATTTCCGTTTTTGTCTCATTCTTTCGTATCTCCGTCTGAATCAAAGGTTCTTTCCGAGCTGCATCAGCGAAAGCCGGATCAGCTCCGAGGAGGGCAGCCCCGGCTCCAGCGTGCGCAGCGCAGATGCCGCCTCGCTCTGGGAATAGCCGAGCACCAGCAGCGCTGCCATCGCCTCCTCGGTATTCCCGCCGACCGGCGCCGCCGGGATATCCGGGAGCCCGGAGAGCTCTGCCGTCTTCGCGACCTTGTCCTTCAGCTCCAGCACGATCCGCTGCGCGGTCTTTGTGCCGATGCCCTTGACCTTCGTAAATGCCTTGTAGTCTCCTGCCGCAACCGACAGGGCGAAATGATCGGGTGTCATATCCGAGAGGATCGCGAGCGCCGCCTTCGGCCCGACGCCGGTCACGCCGGTGAGCTGATCGTAGCAGCTCCGCTCTGCGCGGCTGAAAAAGCCGTACAGCGCGATCTCATCCTCCCGCACCGCGAGCCTTGTATACAGCATCGCCTCTGCGTCCGTTCCGCCGACTGCCGCCGTGGTTTGCAGGCTGGTGCGGCAGGCATAGCCGACGCCCCCGCACTCGATCACGACGAGATTCGGCTCCTTATAGCACACCGTTCCGCGTATATGGTCTATCATAGCAACACCTCTTTCAGTAATCCGGCTTTGCGCAGTGCCCGTGGCAGATCGCCAGTGCCAGCGCATCCGCCGCATCGTCCGGCTTCGGAATCTCGCTCAGGTGCAGGATCCGCCGGGTCATGTCCATGACCTGCCGCTTTTCAGCCTTGCCGTAGCCGACCACCGCAGATTTCACCTGAAGCGGCGTATATTCAAACACCGGCACAGCCTTTTCCGCGCAGGCGAGCAGGATCACGCCGCGCGCCTCTGCGACCATGATGCCCGTGGTCTTGTTGGTATTGAAATACAGCTTTTCGACGGAAAGCGCCTGCGGGCGGTATTTTTCCAGCAGATACACCATATCCGTGTAAATCTGCAAAAGCCGCCCCGGAAAATCGGTATGCGCCTCTGTCAGGATCGCGCCGTATTCCAGCGTCTTGAACGAAAAGCCCTGATAATCCACAACCCCGAACCCGACGGTCGCATAGCCCGGATCAATTCCCAGTATCCGCAAAGCCACTCTCCCCTTATATGCATTCTGTTCTATTATAGCACATATTGCAAAAAAAAGCAATGGGAACAGCGCAAAAAGGTGTGGCATATCGGGGATTTTATGATATTAAGAATAAAGTATCCGCTGCGCGGATGCTATTTTGGAATGGGGACCTCTATCGCAGGTCCCCAAGCCCGCCGAGCTCTCTGCACGCTAGGGGAGTTTCGCCCACTGCGGTGGGCGACCAGAGGCTCTGCCTCTGGACTCCGCGAGCTTTTTGAAAAAAGCTCGACCAAAAACTTTAGAGGCAACTCCGATTGTGACTGAGTAAAAATCCCCGAAAAAGCCACTCCCAGCGCAAAAAGTCACGCTTTTCCCATCGCACTAAACAAATGTTCTTAAATATCAGCGGTTCATTCCCGATGCAAACGAAAATGGGGGCAGACTGCCCCCATTTTGCCTCTATGCAATTGCCGGTTATTACGGCGCAAGATCCTTCTGCTGAAGCAGTCCTGCCAGATATTTCAGCAGCTTGCTGAGGTCGTCGCTCCTGATCGAGCCGTCATGCGTCACATCCGCATTCTTCTTGCCCTGATCGGTAATGCCGGTTCCGGTGTCCTCCACCGCGACGCGCGCAAGCATGACCGCATCCAGCACATCAACCGCATCGTTGCAGTCCGCATCGCCCCAGACCGCGCTCCCGTCGATCTCAGGCGGCGCGGTGGTCGTGGTTTCGTCCGGAAGCGTGATCGGCTCGGTGACGCGGGGCTGGCCGTCCGGGGCAGGCGCCGCACTGATCGAGCCCTTGCCGGTCGTGCCGTCGGGCTCCGTGCCGGAGATCAGCGTGCCGCTCTCATAGACCGGAATCCGCGCTGTTTTCACGTTCTTTTCGGAGCTTGATCTCTCCTGTGCGGAATAGTCATTCGCTGCATCCCAGCCGTCTCCGTAATTCGGATACACCAGCGCCAAAATCACCTCGCACTGATGCCGCCCCTCGGAGATCGGCATGACGGCTCTGCCGTCCGGGAATGTGACCTCGATGTAGTAAATATTGCCCTTATACTGCTTGAGCTCGGAAATCTGCGCCGGCTTTACGCCCTCGCCGGAGTACATCGCCGCCTGATCGCGGTCGCAGCGAACCGTCACATCCGATGCGGAGAAGCCCGCGCTGATGATCTCGGAGAGATCCATATAGTAGCGCATGGAGAGGTTATCGACCACTCTCGCCGGCCATGCGGAATGGTTGGTGATCTTCATGCTGACCGTCGAGCCGGAGGCCGAATTGGTGACCTTTGCCTCGACGAAGAATTCGTCATCGCGCTCCTCCGGATACGGGAATGCCGGGTCGCCCTTTCCGCCGTATTCCGTCACCATCTTGCAGAGCAGCGCCGTATACGCGGCATTGTAGTCCGTTGCGACCTCGTTGTTGATGTAGTTGCCGCGGTCATCCTCATAGCTGCCGTCAAGATTCGGGCCGCCGACCAGTGCGCCGTACAGGGTATGGCGGCTGTCAACCGGCGTTTCCTCGCTGTTTTTCCACGAGGCATGTGCCGTTCTGTGGTGCGGGTTATGCGGCGAGGTCTCGTCGTACCCGACCACATAGGCGCGCTTATCCGGGTTGACGCCGAGGCAGAAGTTGATCTGTGTCTCGTAGAGATCCACATACTTGCTTCTGTCCGGGTCATTCTGAAAGAGCTCATCGCAGGCAACCGAGGTGAGAAAGCCGACTGCCGTCGCATAGCGCAGGCATCCCCATGTATCCACATGGCGCAGCCCGCCGGGAACGATTTTGGTGCTGTCGATATTGAGCCAGTAATCCAGATGCTTTTTCGTCTGCGCGATCCATTCCGCATCGCCGGTATTGATCGCATAGAGCAGCGTTGCGCCCTGCTGCACATCATCCCAGCAATGTGCCCATGAATATTTCAGAACATCCTGTCCCTGTTCCTTGCCGAGATTCGGGATATAGGATGCCGCCTGCGTCAGATAGCTCTGGTCATTTGTGGCGATATACAGCCAGTTTGCGCACCAGAACAGCTCATCGTAGAAATGGCTGGAGCGGTAAAAGCCCTTTGCGTCGGAATTCTGATAGGTCTCGTCGCTGCGGTCTGCATCCGCCATCTTCAGGAAATTCTTTGCGTGCTTGACATAGTCATCCAGCACGCTCTGCGCGACTCTGCCCTTCAGTGCAACACTGCCCGCTGCCAGTGCCGCGCCCATTTCCGCGGTCACAGCAGAGCAGTTGCGTCCCTCAAGGTGTCCGCGCGGGTCCGTAACGCCCTGCTCATCCATGCCGTAGGGCAGGAGCTCTGCCGGCCCCCACCATCTGTGGTCATCCTGTCCGTTGCCGACCTGAAAGATCACGGAATCCCCCAGATCGCACTGCACCAGATAATCCAGCACCCATTTCAGGTTGTTGACATAGTTTGTCATCTCGCCGCTTGCTTCGATGCCCTCCGGATACTCATACAGTCCCCAGGCCAGCATCGCCGCCGAATAGGACATCGGCAGATTGAACTTCACATGGTCGCCCGCATCGAACCATCCGCCGTCTACATCGTCATCGACTGCCGCGTCTGCTCTCCACTCGACGCGGTTCCACTCCGGCAGATGCCCCGCCTGCTGGCATTCGTAGAAGTACAGCGACATTTGCAGTGCCTTTGCATAATCCGGGTTCGATGCCGCGGTCACCGTTGCAGCCGGTACGGTTTGCAGACAGCTCCCGAGCATCACGGCGGCAGAAAGCCCTGCCGCGATCCGTTTCTTCAACATGGTACAATCCCCTCCTTTTTCTGAACAGCGGCATAATACGCCATTCTGTATCCATTATGCCACAAAACCCGCAAATTGTCAAGCCCTGCGCGCACACGGAGCGCGGTGCTGCGTGCAGATATCAAAATACAGAAAACCGGCAGTACAGATCGCCCGTACTGCCGGTTTTGTATCACGGAAGTGAAAATTACTTGAGCTCGATGGTAGCGCCTGCTTCTTCGAGCTTCTTCTTGATCTCCTCTGCCTCTGCCTTCGGAACCTGCTCCTTCAGAGTGCCGAGACCCTCGACAGCAGCCTTTGCCTCCTTCAGGCCAAGACCGAGAACGTCCTTGACAGCCTTGATAACGCCCATCTTTGCATCGCCGAAGGACTTGAGCACGACATCGAACTCAGTCTTCTCTGCCTCAGCAGCCGGAGCAGCAGCGCCTGCGCCCGCAGCAGCAACAACAGCGGTGACACCGAACTCTTCCTGAATTGCCTCGACCAGCTCAGCCAGCTCGAGAACGGAGAGTGCCTTGATATCTTCGATAAACTTCATTGTCTTTTCGGAAGCCATGATAATTCTCCTTTACATAAATAAAAATTTGATTTGAGTTGGAAGCAGCAATCTGATTATGCAGCTTCTTCGTTCTTCTTGTCCACGAGAGCCTGAAGGGTCGCAGCGAGCTTCTGGATCGGGCCCTGGAGCGCGCCGACGAGCTGTGCGAGCAGGACATCCTTGGACGGAATCTTGGACAGAGCCTTGATTCCTGCTTCATCGTAGACCTCGCCGTCTACGAAGCCGGCCTTCAGTGCGAAGCTGCCGCCTGCCTTCTGTGCCTTCTCTGCATATTCGCCGAGAATGCGGGCTGCTGCGGTCTGGTCGCCGTCGCTGATCGCGATTGCGGTCGTACCCTCGAGCACGCCGTCAAACTGATCGTAGCCGATGTTGTGCATTGCAAGGCGGATCAGGGTGTTCTTCTGAACAGAATACTGCACGCCTGCCTCACGCAGCTCCTTGCGGAGCTTGGTGTCGTCCTCTACGTTGATGCCCTTGTAATCAACCAGAACACATGCAGCAGCATTCTTGAGCTGTTCGGTCAGCGCATCGACCTTCGCCTGCTTTGCCTGCAAAACCTTTTCACTTGCCATTTTGTATTTCACCTCCGTCTGCTGTGAGCTTGCCGCCGTCTGATCCAGCACGAAAAAGCGGGAGGCAAGTCCTTGTGCGCGGAGCACAATCAAAAAGCCTCTCCCGTATGACAGGGAGAGGCGGAGTTCACTGTATATCATGCAGAGCATGATCCGGAACGGCCGGCACTCCTCGGCCGGACTTCTGTTTTTCGCGCAATACGCGGAAAACTGCCTGCTGTCTGCGGAATACGGGATTCGTCTGATTCATTTGGCTCTGCTATTATACCACACTTTTCCCGGTTTGTCAAGCACTTTTCCGGGATTTTCCAAAAATCTTTTTGCGCTTTGGTTATTCCTCGCCGGCGGAATCCGCGCCCTCCCGGTACTGATAGCTGTAAGACAGAACCGCGGCCGGATAATCCGACATATCAATATCATCCAGATCGGAATGCGGCTCTGTGGTCACGGCGGGAGCGGAAGGATCACGCGGGGGCGCCGTTGTTGTCACAGCCGGAGCTGCGGATGTCGCCGCTCTTTTAGGTTTGCGGATTTCGCCCTCGTCCGGATTTCCGTTTTCATCGAACTGATAGGTGCAGACCTGCTTTCCGCCTTTATGAGTATCTAATACGATATAGTGTATTGTTCCGTCTTCGTTATAGGTATACTGTGTAACGCACTTGCCATAAATGGTACCGAAATGGGTATATATCAGATTTCTGTGTTCAAAGCTGTAGCTATATTCGTCTGTTATGGGATAGTTATTTCCAGCCTCATCCATCATTTCGACCTGCTGTCCCCCATTGATTCTCTCGCTTTGTCCAGTTCTGGAATGTGAGCTTACACCGCCGGAATCAGAATATTTGAATGTAAACACGCGTGTGTCGCCATTCATGTAGGTGACGGTTGTCTGCGTTTTGAGCCCGTCTTCATCAAATTCGTCGATCGCCTCGATCGGCGGATTATCCTGTGCGGCGGCAGCAGGAGAGGGTTCGTCTCTGGATAAGTCCGGGTCAACATACCCGGGATAGGAGTGCTTGTAGATTCCCTGCTGTTTCACAATATTCTCGACAAAGAACTTCTGATCGTCAAAACTGAGCCGCGGGAAATTGTGCGTTGCCGAGACCGGCTTTCCCTCCTCATTGTATTCATAGTTGATGGTTTCAAGGAAGGCAAGGCTCCCGACTGCCCGCTCCGTTACCCGATAGCTCTCAAGCTGATTCTGCTCATTGAAAAAGAATTCCTCATAATAATCGACGCCGCCGCCTGTATCATCGCGGTGATCCTTTGTGATTTTGGAAATCTGCTTGCCGGCGGTGAAGTGCGGCTCCTCGACAAACGGAATTACCAGATAATCGGGGTTCGTCGGCGCCAGGATATCGGCAAGCGTGAATTCCGGCAGCTCCTCTGTCTCCTGCGCTCCGGGCTCTGCATCCGGCTCGGAAGCGGATTCTCCGGCCTGCTCCGAGGATGCTGCGGCGCTCCCGCTGTCTCCGGGCTCCGGTTCGGTCTCTCTGCTGCCGCATGCCGACATGCCGTTCAGCATGACAGCCGTCAGCAGAAGTGCTGTGATGCGGTTTCGTTTCATAATGCTGGCCTCCTTATACGATTATCAGCAATATTATACAGCAAGTACGGGGAAATGTCAAGCACTGCACGGGCGTGCGGCACATTTCGCTTTGATTGCGCAGAATCCGATTGACTTTTTCGCAAACCTGTGATAGAATGAACCTGAAACAGCAACAGAACGGAGCGTGAACGGATGAAACGGGGCATTCAGAATCTTCTGCGGGTCTGCGGCATCACGGCCGGCGCGGCAATGCTCTGCCTCGGCGTGTACCGCGAGGAAACAGAAGCGATCCTGCACAAGGCGGTGAAAATATGTCTCGAATGCATCGGGATCGGATGAAGAAAAGCGCAAAAATGCGCCGACAGAGCCGCTTCCGGCTGCTGATTCAGCTCTGCGCCGCCGCGCTGTTCAACGGCTATATCGCCGGCTTTGCGAAAAATAAAATCTACACCGGAAAGCTCAAGACCGTCTGCGTTCCGGTTCTGAACTGCTACTCCTGCCCGGGTGCGCTCGGCTCCTGCCCGATCGGCTCGATACAGAGCCTCGCCGCCGGAAAATCGCACCGCATCTCGTTTTATGTACTCGGAACGCTGGTGCTGTTCGGCACCGTGCTCGGCAGGCTGATCTGCGGCTTTCTCTGCCCGTTCGGGCTGATCCAGGATCTGCTGCACAAAATCCAGACCCCGAAGCTGCGCGTTCCGAAAACGCCCGACCGGATCTTCCGGTATTTCAAATACTGGGTGCTGCTGCTGACCGTTTTCCTGCTGCCCATGCTGGTCACAGACCGCTTCGGGCGCGGGGAGCCGTGGTTCTGCAAGTACATCTGCCCCGCCGGAACGCTGGAGGGCGGCATTCCGCTGCTTGCGCGGAACGGAATGCTCCGTCGGCTCGCAGGCGCACTGTTTACATGGAAGGCCGCCGTGCTTTGCTTGATTCTGATCGGGTCGGTGTTCATCAGCAGATTTTTCTGCCGGTATTTCTGCCCGCTCGGCGCTTTTTACTCGCTGTTCAACCGCTTTGCGCTGTATCAGATGCATGTCGATCATCAGGCATGTACCGGCTGCGGCACCTGCGCGCATGTCTGCCCGATGGCAGTCGATGTGCTGAAAAATATCAACTGCGGCGAGTGTATCCGCTGCGGGAAATGCAGAGCCGCCTGCCCGGAGGATGCAATACACATCGGTCACAGGCAGACGCGGCGATGAATGCTGTAAATTTTGCGCGGAACAGGCGCATAAGCACAACTTGATTTTTCCGGATGAGTCTGGTATAATACAGACAGAGCGGCGGGCATTGCACCGCGCCGCCCGCAGGAAGGAACCGACACACTATGCTCTCATACATCACGCACTCCCCCGCCGAAACGCATGCCCTCGCCAAAGCGATCGGGCAGCACATCGGCAAGGGCACCTGCATCGCCTTCTTCGGCGATCTCGGCGCCGGCAAAACGACCTTTACCCGCGGCCTTGCGGAGGGGCTCGGGCTGCCCGATCTCGTCAGCTCACCGACCTTTGCGCTGGTCAATGAATACCACGCGCCCGGCTGCATCTCCGTGTATCACTTTGACATGTACCGCGTGACCTCGCCCGAGGCGCTCGAAACGACCGGGTTCTGGGATTACCCGGCGGAGGACAGCGTCTTTGTGATCGAATGGGCGGAGAATATTGAAGAGGAGCTGCCCGAACACGCGCTCCGGATCACGATTGCCGGAAGCGGCGATCAGCCCCGCACCGTTACCATAGAAGGGAATGACAGTCTTGCTGATTTTATCGGTTGATACCTCCGGGAAAACGGCCTCCTGCGCGCTTGCGGAGGACGGGCTGCTGATCGGATACCGGATGCTCTATACCGCCCGGGCGCATTCGCAGATTCTGCTGCCGATGGCGGAGGAGCTGCTCGCCGACACCGGACACACCGCTCAGGATGTGGATGTATTCGCTGCCGCGGACGGCCCGGGCTCCTACACCGGGCTGCGCATCGGCATCGCGGCGATGCAGGCAATGGCATTTGCCGGAGGAAAGCAGTGTGCCGGCATCTCGACGCTTGAGGGGCTGGCATGGAACCTCTGCGGCAGGGACGGCATCCTCTGCGCCTGTCTCTCGGCGCGGAAGGATCTGTGCTACTGCGCCTTCTTCCGCAGCAGCGCACAGACCGTCACGCGGCTGACTGAGGATCGCGTGCTCCCCGCGGCAAAAATCGCGGAACAGATCGCGGCGTACCATGAGCCGGTCATGGTCATCGGGGACGGCGCAGCGATCTTGCAGCGGGAAAGCACAGAATTCCTGACTGCGCCGATGCACCTGTGCAACCAGTCTGCATGCGGCATCGCGCTCGCGGCGATGCACACGGAGCCGCAGCCGCCTGAGGCGCTGACCGTCCGCTATTTGCAGGAGGTCAAGATCGGGTAACGGGCTGCTCCGTACCCGATACATCACTGATACAGATTCAAGGAGGTTTTGATTATGATTGCAATCGGAAGTGACCACGCAGCGGCAGATCTGCGCAAAATTGTCCGGGATTATCTCGAAAATCAGGAGATTCCCTTTACGGACTGCGGAACCGACGAAAGCCCGAGCGACTATCCGGTCATCGCAAGAAGGGTCTGTGAGATGATCCAGAACGGCGAGGCGGATTCCGGCATTCTGCTCTGCGGAACCGGCATCGGCATGAGCATGGCGGCAAACAAGCACCGCGGCATCCGCGCGGCTGCCTGCGCCGAGCCATACAGCGCAAAATTCACGCGGCTGCACAACAATGCAAATGTGCTCTGCATGGGCGCGCGGGTCGTCGGAAGCGGGCTCGCACAGGAGATCCTCGACGCGTTCCTCTTTACGGAATTCGAGGGCGGCAGACATCAGAAGCGCATCGACATGATTACGGATATCGAGCAGGCTGAATCCGGCACAGCCGGAAAGGCCGGCTGAAATCATCATCAATCTGGGGGGATAATAATGAAAAAACGGAAAACCGCCGCTCTGCTGCTCGCCGCAGCAACGGCAATCTGCGCGTGTCCGGTGCCGGAGGCCGCCGCTGCCGACAGTGTGATCGCGAAGATCGAATTTGAGAGCGGCACGCTGACCGACTGCGAATTCAGCGAGCCGATCACATGGACACAGATTGATAAGGACGCCTACGGCAATCCCTGCGATATGACCGGATGGTCCGGCGACGGATATGTCTACATCGACCGCAAGGATGCCTGTGCGACTGTGAAGGTCACTGTTCCGGAGGACGGCTTCTACGGGCTGAACATCTGCTATATCCAGTGCGCCGGCGATCCGGAGCATCTGGATAAGACGCAGGATAAGACGCAGTATCTCATCGTAAACGGCGAATCGCAGGGCGAGATCCTGTTCCCGTTCAATTCCGGAGAGGGCTGGACGCTGCTGCCGGCCGGCTATGCGCATCTGAACAAGGGCGAGAACGAGATTCAGATCAAGAGCTACTGGGGCTACACGTTCCTTGACTATCTGACCGTGACCGAGGCGCCGTCCTATCTGACGAACCTCTCGCCGGCAAAATCGCCGTGCAATCCCAATGCCTCGGCGGAGGCGCGGAAGCTCTATGCCTATCTGACGAGCATTTACGGAAAGCATATCCTCGCGGGACAGCAGGAATACTGCGGCTCGCACTGCTACAACAAGAATTCCTATGAGCAGCAGGGGCTGCCGATCAACTATCTGGAAAGCAATGAGCAGGAGTTTGAGTATATCGAGACCAATACCGGCAAGCAGCCGGCTGTCCGCGGCATCGACTTCCTGTTCTACAACACGACCGAGCCCTACTTCGACGATGCGCCGGAGCGCGTCATCGCGTGGTACAAGGACAAGGGCGGCATCCCGACCGTCACCTATCACTGGAATGTGCCGACCGACGGCAAGGACAGCACGAAGGCTGCATTCTATGTGGAATCTGCGGCAAACGGCGGCGCCTTCACGACCTTCAGCGCAACCAATGCCGTCAAGAAAGGCACATGGGAAAACGACAAGATCAATGCCGATCTTGAACTGATTGCACAGGAGTTCCGGAAGATTCAGGATGCGGGTGTGCCGGTCATCTTCCGGCCGCTGCATGAGGCGCAGGGCGCGTGGTTCTGGTGGGGCGCGGAAGGGCCGGAGCCCTGCAAGGCGCTGTACCGCTATGTCTGGGAGAAGCTGACGAACGAGTATCACCTGAACAACCTGATCTGGGAGTGGACGGGCTACACCTACGCCAATTCCCTTGACTGGTACCCCGGCGACGAATATGTCGATCTGATCGGCTATGACAAGTACAATGCGGTCAATTATCAGCCGAATCCGAGCGCGATCTCCGCGACCTTCTATTCGCTCGTCTCGCAGACAGAGGGCGAGAAGATGGTCGCCATGAGCGAAAATGACACGATTCCGTCGCTCGACAATCTGCAGGATGCAAAGGCGGGCTGGCTGTATTTCTGCCCGTGGTACGGCAATTACCTGACCGATCTCACTGCCAAATCCGAGCTCAAGAAAATCTACAACAGCGATTACTGCATCACGCTCGACGAGCTGCCGGACTGGGATACCTATGACCCGGAGCTGCCGGAGGTCACCACGACTACGATGGTTTCCGGCACCGATCCCGCAAACGCAACCCTGCTCGGCGATGCGGACTGCAACGGCTCTGTCGATGTGCTCGATGCGGTGATGATCGCGCGGGTCGTCTCGGAGGATCTGGATACCGGCATCACCGACACCGGAAAGCTGAATGCCGACTGCGACGGCGATTCCGCTGTCAAAAGCAGCGATCTCTCCCGCCTGCTGCGCTATCTTTCGGGAAAGCTGACCAAAGCGGAATTTGAGAAGATTCCGTGAAAATTGACAAAAAACGAACCGCGGGCTGCCGGAAATTATACCGGCGGCCCGTCTGCTTTCGCTTGACAAATCAGGCAAAATCAGGTATAATGGTAAGGCCGCATGCTAACGGTTGAAGTCGTATTATGCCCAAATGCAGATCATACGCACCGTCCGCAGCGAGTTTATGGAAAAGGCAGGTGCCAAAATACCATGTATGCAGTTATTCTGACAGGCGGCAAGCAGCTGAAGGTCGAGGAGGGCAACATCATCCGTGTTGAGAAGCTCGCGGTCGAGGCTGGCGATACCGTCACATTCGATCAGGTCGCCGCAGTCGGTGACGAGAGCGGTCTGACCGTCGGTGCGCCGACAGTTGCAGGTGCGACTGTTACCGCAAAGGTGCTCGAAAACGGCAAGGGCAAGAAGATCCGCGTCTTCACCTACAAGCCCAAGTGCGGTCAGAAAAAGGCGCAGGGCCACAGACAGCCCTACACCCAGCTCAAGATCGAATCCATCAGCAAATAAGTACGGGATATGAAGCTCAAAGCGGTTTTTGAACAGTCAGAAGGGCTCTATGCAGCGTGTACGGTGACGGGACATGCCGATTGCACGGACGGTGACCCAAGCGGTCAGATTCTCTGTGCGGCGGTCTCCTCTGCCATGCAGCTCACATGCAACACGCTCACCGAGTGCTTTCACGCAGATGCGGAAATCACCGAGCTGCCCGATGACGGCGTTCAGAATATGCTCTCGCTCCGGCTGAGGAAGCCGGATTCCGTACAGTCCGAGATCCTGCACGGGCTGCTGATTCATTTTCAGGCGCTTACCGAGGATTTTGACGGCATGATGGCCGTGAAGATCCGGTAGGATGCGCTGAGGATCCCGGTGCAGAGGTAAACCTTAAAAAAACGGAGGTGCATTCCAAATGTTGCGTATCAGCATGCAGTTCTTCGCTCACAAGAAGGGCGTTGGTTCTACAAAGAACGGCCGTGACTCCGAAGCAAAGCGCCTTGGCGTCAAGCGCGGCGACGGCCAGTATGTCCTCGCAGGCAACATCCTCGTTCGCCAGCGCGGTACACACATCCACCCGGGCAACAACGTCGGCATCGGCTCCGACGATACCCTGTTTGCAACGATCGACGGTCAGGTTCGTTTCGAGCGCTACGGCCGCGACCGCAAGCGCGTCAGCGTCTACGCTGTCGAGCAGTAACACAGATTCTGCGATTTATCGCAAATCCCCTTGCGTTTCGCAGGGGGATTTCTTATGAGGTAATCCGATATGTCAATGTTTGTCGATCAGGCGAGGATCCGGATTGAGGCGGGCAACGGCGGCGACGGCTGCGTGAGCTTCCACCGGGAAAAATATGTTGCGGCCGGCGGACCGGACGGCGGCGACGGCGGCAAGGGCGGCGATGTGCTCTTTGTCGCGGACGACCACTTCTCCTCGCTGCTTTCCTTCCGGTATAAACGGAAATATGTCGCCGAAAACGGCCAGAACGGAGCCGCAAAGCGCTGCACCGGCAAAAGTGCGCCCGATCTCACGATCAAGGTGCCGCGCGGAACGGTCATCCGGGAGGCGGAGAGCGGCAGAGTCCTCGCCGATATCTCCGGCGATGAGCCGGTCATCCTCGCAAAGGGCGGCAGAGGCGGCAAGGGCAATCAGCATTTTGCCTCCTCGACCCGTCAGGTTCCGCGCTTTGCAAAGCCCGGTTATGACGGAGAAAAATTCGATATCATCCTCGAACTGAAGCTGCTCGCGGATGTCGGACTGGTCGGCTTCCCGAATGTCGGAAAATCGACGCTGATCTCCGTGGTATCCGCCGCAAAGCCCAAGATCGCGAATTACCATTTCACGACACTGGAGCCGGTGCTCGGTGTCGTGCGGGTCGATGAGGAAAAGTCCTTTGTCATGGCGGATATCCCTGGCCTGATCGAGGGCGCTGCCGACGGCGCAGGGCTCGGGCATTCCTTCCTGCGGCATGTCGAGCGCTGCCGGCTGATCGTGCATGTGCTGGACTGCGCAGGCAGCGAGGACCGCGACCCGATCGAGGATTTCGAGAAGATCAACACGGAGCTGCGGAATTTCTCCGAGGAGCTGAGCCGCTGCCCGCAGATCGTTGCGGCGAACAAATCCGACCTCGCATCAGAGGAGCAGATCGAGCGGCTGCATGCGTATATCGCGGAAAAGGGCTACCCGTTCTTCGTGATCTCCGCAGCGGCGGCACAGGGCACAAAGCCGCTGATCGACGAAATTGCAAAAACGCTCGAAACACTCCCGCCGGTCAAGCGCTTTGAGCCGGAGGCAGCTCCGGAAATCAAGCCGGAGGACACCAAGCGCTTCACAATCGAGATCGACGGCGACGGCGTGTATCAGGTCGAGGCACCGTTCATGGAGCCGATCATGCGGACGGTCAATCCGGACGACTGGTCGTCGCTCCAGTACTTCGAGCGCGTGCTCCGCAGCAGCGGCATCATTGACAGGCTGGAGGAAATGGGTGCAAAGGAGGGCGTGACCGTTTCGATCAACGGTTTTGAATTCGATTATGTCGATTGATCTTTTGCAGACAAATCCCCCGCTGAGCCCGGAGGAGGTTCGGCTTTACAGCCCGCTGACGCTCGCATTTCTCGGCGACAGCGTCTATGAGGTCATGGTGCGCGAGCGGCTTCTGCGCGAGGCAAACCGCCCCGCAAGGCAGCTCCATGAGCAGGCAGTCGCGCATGTCCGCGCCGCATTTCAGGCGCAGGCGGCAGAGCAGATCGCCGCGCTGCTGACCGAGGAGGAGGCGGATATCCTCCGCCGCGGCAGAAATGCAAGCGGAATCAGCGTGCCGAAGCATGCGACCCCCGCCGATTACCGGAAGGCAACAGGCTTTGAGTGCCTGTTCGGATATTTATACCTGTGCGGCAGAACCGAACGGCTCCGCACGCTCTTTACCGCAATCTGGCAGGAAGCCCTGCCGGATCATGAGATTACAGATTAGGAGGGTTTCTTATGTCAGGACATTCCAAGTGGAATAACATCAAGCGCAAAAAGGAAGCGACCGACGCCGTCAAGGCCAAGATCTTTACCAAAATCGGCAGAGAGATGATGGTCGTCATCAAAGAGGGCGGCCCCGACCCGAACAATAACAGCAAGCTGCGCGATCTGATCGCAAAGGCAAAGGCAAACAATGTGCCGAACGACAACATCGACCGCCTCATCAAGAAGGCCGCCGGCGACAGTGACAAGAACAACTACGAGAGCCTGACCTATGAGGGATACGGCCCGAACGGCGTCGCGGTCATCGTCGAGTGCCTGACCGACAACAAGAACCGTACCGCGGGCAATATCCGCCACTATTTCGATAAATTCGGCGGCAACCTCGGCACAAACGGCTGCGTTTCGTATCTGTTCTCCAAGAAGGGCATTGTCATTCTGGAGCACGAGGGCGAGCTCGATGAGGACACCGTGCTGGAGGATGTTATGGAATTCGGCGGCGATGACATGACCTTCGAGGAGGACAGCGTCGAGATCGTCTGCGACCCGGCAGCGCTGAGCGAGCTGCGCGAGGGGCTCACCGGCAAGGGCTATCTGGTCGCATCTGCGGAGGAAGCAGAGGTTCCGAGCACCTATGTCACCCTGACCGAGGAGGAGTCCATCCGCAAGATGGGACTGCTGCTTGAGCATCTTGAGGATGACGACGATGTGCAGAATGTCTGGCACAACTGGGATATGCCCAGTGAGGATTGAACCGCTATGAAAATCGCGTAAATACGTCTTTGGAGAAGCCGTTAAGAGTCGTAAAACGTACTCTTAACGGCTTTATTCATACACGATTCATACACCGCATTTTGAATACTCCGACTCTGTCCGAAGGCATAGCGGGCATTTCATCTGCCCGGCGGGAAGCGTCCTGAGCCGACTCGCAATCTGCGAAAAAAGCAGAAATGCAAAAAGCATAATTTCAATTGACAAGATAACAGAAATATGATACAATATTCATATATTTCACCGGAAAAGGATGTGAAATTCTATGCAGGAACAAATCCTGATTGCGCCGAACGGCACCGAGCTGCTCCGGACAATGGCGCGGTACCGGACTGCGACACTCGGCCTGCGCGTCATGCGGCCGGCAGAGCTGGCGAAGCTTGGGCTGATGCGCTCCGGCATCGTGCCCGCGGAGACGCTGATCACGCCGGACACCGAGGCCGCGCTGATCTTCCGCTTCCTGAGAGAAATCCCGTATTTCGCGAGCGCATCGTATCATGATGCGCAAAATCTCGCAGCGACGCTGCATACGCTGCGCCTGCAAATCACCGGCGATGAACGGGCTTGCATTGCTGAGCGCCTGAAGGACAGCCCCTTCCGTGAGAAAAATGCTGCGCTGCTCGCAGTCTATGACCGGTACACTGCGGCATTGCGGGAGCAGAATCTGACCGATACCGCCGGGATCATCCGGCTTGCCGCTGCCGATGCAGAGCCGCTCGGAACCGTATGCTCGGTGCTGCGGGAATTCCCGCTCGCCCCGCTGGAACAGGCATTGGCTGCGCGGCTCTCTGCGGGAGAGCCCCGGCTCGTTTCCGTGCGGGAGCTGCTGCATGTGCCGGAGCAGGCGATGCCGATGCCGCAGATCACGGAGGCATACGGCGCCGCGAGCGAGGCGGAATTTGTCATCGGAACGGTCTTTCGCGAAAAGCTGCCGCTCGATCAGTGTACCGTCGCGCTGACCGACCCGGGCGATGCACAGCTTTTGTTTGAGCTTGCAGCGCGCTTCGGGATTCCGGTCACATTCGGCTGCGGGCTGCCCGTTACCCTGAGCAATCCTGCGGCGGTTCTGCGCGATTACCGGAGCTGGCTGACAGGCGGTCACTGCGGCATCGACGCGCTGCGTGCGCTCCTCACCGGCGCCGCCTTTGATACAAAGCAGTTCTGTCAGGATCACGGCATTGAGCGGCTTGACGATTTTATCCGCATCGCAGGCTCCATGCGGCTCGGCGCCGACCCCGGACAAAATGCTGCTCGCATCGCGGCCTATCAGCCGGCGGAGGAATGCGACAGGGCGCTGATTCCGCAGCTCAGCAGCGTATTTTCCGGAGACGGCATGCAGTGTGCGGAGCTGATCCGCCGCTATGCCCGAATCCGCAAAAACAGCCTCGGCAGACTGGACAGCGCCGCGAAAACGAAGATCGGCGATGCGCTGGAGCGGTTCACCGCCATGACCGGCGCACCGGCGGAAAGCCTGTTCCCGGAGCTGCTGCAAGCACGCATCTGCGCGGAGAACAGCCGCGAGGGGGCACTGCATGTCACAACCGTTTCCGGCGCGCTGACTGCGCTTCGGCCGAATCTCTTTGTCATGGGGCTTTCCTCTGAAAAGTTCCCCGGCGAGCCGACCGAAAACTATCTGCTGCTCGATGACGAGCTCGCAGCCTTCGGAGAAGCCGCGCCGACCTCCCGCAATCTCATCCGGCAGGCGCAGAATGCGCTGCACGACCTGCTGATGACCGCGGCGGCTCTGCAAATCCGCACGGAGCTGAGCTGCTGCTGCTATGATGCCGCAGAGCTGAAGGCGAACAATGCGTCATCGGCGCTCTATGCGCTCTTCCGGGAGGCGGGCGGCAAGGATGAAGCCGCATTCCGGGCGTCTGTGAAGCGGGTCGGCTATTTCACGCAGAATCTGCCCGGCATGACGCAGATCGGGCGTGCCTACCTTGCGGGCGGAACGGTTGCCGCAGAGCTTGCCGCGCCGCCCGAAGCACAGGAGATCACCGGCATGCTGCGCAATCTGTCACCGAGCAAAATCGAGACGTACCTTGCCTGCCCCAAACGCTTTTGCTATGAGAATGTCATGGGGTTGAGAATCACGGAGCCTGACGATGTGTTTACCGTGGTCAGCGCAAGGGATTTCGGCACGCTGGTGCATAAGGCGATGGAATTCCTCTGCGGCGATAAGCCCGGACAGGCGGAATTTCTGGCCAATGCCGGACAGGTGTTTGAGCATTACCTGACGGAGCGCCCGCCGATGAACCCGAACGATGCCGATAAGGACAGGCAGGATTTCATGCAGACAGTCACAAACGGGTACGAAGCGGCGGAGGAAATGCAGATTCAGGAGGCGGAGCAGGAGCTGACCGTCACATACGGCTGCGGCATTACGGTAAAGGGCAGGCCGGATGCGCTGGCGCTCATGCCGGACGGCACCTGCCGGATCCTCGACTATAAAACCGGGCGCAGGCTGCGGCATGAGGAGAACGACGTATTTTCGTGCATTCAGGTTATGCTGTATGCGGATATGCTCACAAGGAGCGGGGTGGCTGTCAGCGGCGGAGACTACCGGTATCTGCGGCTGAACAAATCCGTTTCCTGCGAATATACGCCGGAACGCGCCGCGCTCATTGAACAGAAGCTCGGCGGGATCGCGGAGGCCATGCAGCAGAACCGCTACCCGGCTTCGGCTTCCCGCGACAACTGTCAATACTGCCCGTACCGGGGCATCTGCGAAGAAGGAGGTGCAGTGTCATGCTGACGGTCACAGAACAGGATGCGCTCGCGCGCAGACGAATCGCGGAGGAAACGGGCAGCAGCTTCTTTGTCGAGGCGGCTGCCGGCTCGGGCAAAACAACCTCGCTCGTTGCCCGCATGACCGCAATGGTCGCCGGGGGGATCGACGTCAGCGAAATCTGCGCGATCACCTTCACCAAAGCCGCCGCAAATGAATTTTACAGCAGATTCCGCAGAAAGCTCATGGAGCACAGCCGCAGCGAGACCGATCCCGTGCGCCGCAAACGGTATGCCGATGCGCTGGAGAACATTGATCTCTGCTTCATGGGCACGATCGACTCCTTTGCCAATACGCTGCTGCATGAGCATCCGCTGGATGCTGACATGCCCTCGGAAACGGCTGTCTGCGCGGGCAGCGAGGCGGTCGGCGATTATCTCGCGGAATATGCGCGCATCAAGCACGGCGCCTACGGGGAGGCATTGCAGAAAAAATATGAGCTGTTCCGCTCGGTGCAGCCCCATGCCGATGATGTGTTTGCGTCCTGCATCAGCACCTTCACCGAACGGCGCGAGGCGGATTTCCAATATCCGCAGCCCGATGACACAGACACGGACGCGGCCTTCACAGACTGGAAATACCGCCTGATCCTGACCTTACAGCAGCTCAGCACGCATCCGGAATATGTCTCGGGCGTCAAGGATTCGCAGAGCACTCTGAAGCAGCTTCCGCGGTATATTTCCGTTCTCAGAGGCAAATGGAACAACCGGATCGGGGAGGCAGCGGAAACACTCGGCAAGCTGGACGGGCTGCGGCTTGGCAAGGACAGCAAGCGGCAGATCTATACGCCGGAATCCGTCGGCGCAGAGCTGCCCGGGATTTTTGAATATCACGAGGGTGCAAGGGAATCCTACTATTTCCTGAGCACGAAGGCATCGGAGGTCTACCGGAAACTGACGGCGCTGCGCTATGCGGCGACGGTGGATTTTCTGGTCTGCGCCGCGCGGGAGATCGCATCGGAAATGCGCAGAAAGGGGCGCATGACATTTCATGACGCGCTGCTGACCCTCCGGGATACGCTCCGCGACGATGCACGCAGCGGCGGCAGACTGATCCGCCATATCGCAAAGCGGCACCGCTATTATCTCGTGGATGAATTTCAGGACACCGACCCGCTTCAGGCGGAGATCGTGTTCTATCTCGCCGCTCAGGAGCCCGTCCCGGACTGGACTGCCTGTGTGCCGCGCCCGGGCTCGCTGTTTATTGTCGGCGACCCGAAGCAGTCCATCTACCGGTTCCGCGGCGCAGACGTCAGCTCGTTTCTGCGCGTCCGCAGCATATTTTCACAGGGCGCCGGCGAGGTTCTGACCCTGAGCCGGAATTTCCGCTCGACTGCGAAAATGCGCAGAAGGTTCAATGCGGTATTCCCGGCGCTGCTCACGGAAGCAGAGGGCGAGCAGAGCGCGTTTTATCCGATTCCGGTGGACGATTCCGAAGCGGATACGGTGTTTTCCGGCATCTATACCTATCCGGTTACGGTCAGCAAGGGCGGCAGAAGTCTGGCAGACGATGCCATGCGCGTGACCGGCGTGATCCGGCGGCTGATCGGCAACCCCGCCGTCCGGATGAAGGACGGAAACCCGCCGAAATTCAGCGATATCATGGTGATCTCATACCGCAAAAAGCAGACGGCCGAGATCGCAAAGCAGCTCACTGCCGCCGGGATTCCCGTCCGCGTCGAGGGCAAAACCGATTTCTCGGACAGCGGTGCGCTGCGTGCGGCGATCCGCATCCTTGCGGCTGCTGCGATGCCGCGGGACTCCATGTCGGTTTTCCGCGCACTGACCTCCGAGGTATTCTGCATCCCCGAGGAAACCGTCAGACAATTTTGCAGCATCGGCGGAAGGCTGTATCTCTTTGCGGAGCAGGAGGAGACGCTTGCGCAGTTCCCGGCGCTGCAATCCGCATTCGCACAGCTAAGGCAATATGCATCGGCGGCAGCCGGTACGGACAGCGCCGCACTGCTCGCGGTCATTTCCGACGGCAGCAGACTGTTTGCGAAAACCGGCAGCGCTGCGCTGGAATACTATTGCTATGCGCTGGAGCTTCTGCGGAAGGCGGAGCGGGACGGCACGGTCATCAGCCACGCGGATGCGGCGGCCTTTTTGCAGGCCTTGCTGGAAGGCTCCGGGGAGGAGCGCTGCGTCAGCCTGTCGCCGGATGAAAACCGCGTTCACATTGCAAATCTGCACAAGGTAAAGGGACTCGAAGCACCGATCGTGATTCTTGCGGACCCGTATGCCGAGATCCATGAGCCGGCTCTGCGTGTCGTGCATGAGCCCGGCCGGACGGCATGCCGCATTTTCCGCCTCTCAAGCGCGCTGCAAACCGTCGCAGAGACCGACCTTTACCCGGAGGAGCTCGAGCAGGAGCGCATTTGCGCCGATGCCGAAAGGCTGCGTTTGCTCTATGTTGCCGCGACCCGTGCGGAAAACATCCTGATCATCGGGGACAGCAGGAAAGAGAGCGGCGAGCGGCTCGGAAAAAATCCGTGGAGCGCATTTCTTGAACAGGCAGAGGGCTGCATGGATGCCTGCATCCCGGAGAATCCGGCCGCAATCCCGGAGCCTGTCATCCGCACCGACGGCGATGCGCTGTACGATGCCGCGGCGGAGCAGTCGGTTCTCCGTGACCAGTCTGTCACCGAGCCGACCTATGCCATCGTGCGGCCGAGCCGGATCAGGCTGAAACCGGTGACGGCGGATGACGCAGAGGATGCGCCGCAGGAGGAACCGCTCGACCGGAATGCCGCGCTGACCGGAACGCTGGTTCACCGGCTTATGGAGTACATGGTGTCAGGCGGCGTACCCAAAGACGGGGATGCGCTGATTTCTGCGATTCTGCGTGAATTTGATGCAGAGGAGGCAGTGTATGCTCCCCTGCTGCGCGGCGTGCTCGGCACCGTAACGCACGGTGGCTATCCGCAGTCGGACGGCACACCTGCCGACCTGCTCGCTGAGCTGAGGGGCGCCGACGAGGTCTGCTGCGAGGTGCCGTTCTGTCAGCAGCGCGGCAGCGAGATCGTTTCCGGCGTGATCGACCTGCTGTACCGCAAGGACGGCGCGTGGCATATTGTGGATTACAAGACCAATGCCGAGCGCGCGCATCTGGCGGAAAAATATGCGGCACAGCTTGCCGCGTACAGAGAGGCAGTCCGGGCGATCATCGGCGCGGAGGCAGATGCACGGATCTATCATATTGATGTATAAAATCAAAACAGCGGGGCATATACCTCGCTGTTTTTCGTTGTATTACGGGAAAGCCGGCAGTGCCGGCCTCCGGTTTTACTCCCCGGCAATTCCCAATCGGACTTTTTCACCCGCTCCCATTGCGTTTTTCCTCTTTTTATGGTATAAGCCGGCAGTGCCGGCCTCCGGATTTACTCCCCGGCAGCACCTGCCATGTTTTTTTCCCTTCTTTTCATTGCAATTTTACGCATAATATGATATAATAACAGGTGTTATCCGTTCGGGAATATCGCCGAATCCTGAATCTGGTTCCGGATTTCCTGCATTTTTGCATCCCAGCGGGCACTTTCATCCGCGCAGAGCTTCAGATCGCTCGCGAGCGCATTCAGCGTCGTTTCCGGCAGATCCTTCTTATAGCGCAGCTTGTGCTCAAGGCTCGCCCAGAAGTCCATCGCCAGCGTGCGGAGCTGAACCTCCGCCTTGACCAGCCGCTTCTCGTTTTCGAGGAAGATCGGCACGGCGACGATCAGATGCAGGCTGCGGTAGCCGTTCGGCTTCGGGTTCTGGATGTAATCCTTCCGCTCTAAGAGCGTGATGTCATCCTGCTGCAAAAAGCAGTCTGCGAGGCGGTAAATATCCTGCACAAACGAGCAGACGACCCGGATGCCCGCAACATCGTTAATCTGCGTCTCGATGCCGTCCAGGCTGCGCGGGATGTCCTTTGCGGAGATCTTCCGCAGAATGCTGCCGTAGCTCTTGATGCGCGACTGGATGAACTCGATCGGGTTGCTCTCGCCGTTCAGCGAGAACTGCTCGTTCAGCACCTTGAATTTGGTCTCGATCTCCATGATCGCACATTTATAGTATGTGAAAAACTGCTGAATCGGCATCATGCTGACCTCCAGCAGGTCAATGAACTCGTTTTCCGTAATGTCGATCTCGGCGAAATCCTGCATCTGCCGCATGAGCTCCATATTCTGACTGCCGGACTGCGGCTGCGAAACCGGGTATTCCATGCTTTTGCACTTCCTTTGTATTCTGATGGCGCCGTTTCATAAGCGGCAGCCTCATTATATCATAAAAATAAACTGCGGTCAATAAAGGCCGGATGAAATTTCTGTGATACTTTGCTTCATATTTCAAAAAAAGGAGGGATTCGGTATGGCGCAGCGCTATCCGCTGATCATCCGCCTGCTTCCGAAGCGGAAAAAGAATCTTTGGAAGCTCGTATTCAGCCGTCTGCTGCTGATTCTGTTCCTGCTGTTTGTGCAGCTTCTGATCCTGATGGCGGGCTACCGCTGGCTGACACAGTACCGAACGGTATACAATGTATTCCGCGTGACCTTTACCGTCGGGATGGTCGTCTATCTGTTCAACTGCGACATGGACTACGCCGCAAAGCTGACATGGCTCGCGATCCTCTCGCTGTTTCCGATTCCCGGCGCGATTCTGCTCTGGTATACGATGAACGATATCGGGCACCGCACGATCATGGCGCGCGTCTATCAGATGATCTACGATTCCAAGAATAAGATCAGGCAGAATCCGGCGGTGCTCAGCCGGCGCGAGCTGATTCTCTCCGGCACCGACGACCTCTGCCGCTATGTCAACCGCAGCGGCTGCTTCCCGATCTACAAGAACACGGAGGTCACCTATTTTCCCTCCGGCGAGGACAAATATGAGGCGCTGCTCACGGAGCTCCGCAAGGCAAAGCGCTTCATCTTCCTCGAATACTTTATTCTCGGCGAGGGGCTGATGTGGGGCTCGATTCTCTCAATCCTCAAGGAGAAGGCCGATGAAGGCGTCGATGTCCGCGTCATGTATGACGGGATGTGCGAGATGTCCTCGCTTTCCTTTGACTACCCCGACAGGATGAAGAAGCTCGGCATCCGCTGCAAGGATTTTGCGCCGATCCGCCCGGTCATTTCTACACACTACAATTACCGCGACCACAGAAAAATCCTCGTCATCGACAACAAGGTCGCATTCAACGGCGGCATCAACCTCTCGGATGAGTACATCAACCGCGTGCGCCGCTTCGGGCACTGGAAGGATACGGCGGTCATGCTGAAGGGCGAGGCGGTCAGCAGCTTTACGCTGATGTTCCTGCAAATGTGGAATATCACGGAGCGGCTGCCCGAATGGGACCGGTTCCTCGCAATTCCGAGCGACCCGGTTCAGGCGAGGGGCTATGTCATGCCCTACGGCGATGTCCCGATGGACGGGGACAAGGTCGGCGAAAATGTCTATCTCGATATCCTTTACCGCGCGAAAACCTATGTCCATATCATGACACCATACCTGATTCTCGACGGAGAGATGGAGAGTGCGCTGAAATATGCGGCGATGCGCGGCGTGGATGTCAAGATCATTCTGCCGGGCATCCCCGATAAGCCGTATGCATATGCCATTGCCAAGACCTATTACAAGACGCTGACAGAGGCCGGGGTCAAAATCTATGAGTACAAGCCGGGCTTTGTGCATGCGAAGGTGTTTGTCAGCGACAGCTGCAAGGCGGTCGTCGGCTCGGTCAACCTCGATTACCGCAGCCTGTATCACCATTTTGAGTGCGCAACCTATCTTTATAAAACGGACTGCATCCCGGATATTGAGCGGGATTTCCAGCGCACACTCCGGCTATGCAGAACCGTGACGCCGGTTTCCATCCGGAATGAGAAGTTCCGGTACAAAATTCTCGGCGGCATCATGCGGATTGTTGCACCGCTTTTGTGACAGGCGCGGAAAGCGGCCTGATGCAGAGCGGATCAATATATTTTCACCAACAGAAAGGAAGATTTTATGGAACAGAATCGGAACTGGGGCTGCGAGGCGGTCTTTTATCAGATCTACCCGCTCGGCCTCTGCGGGGCGCCCTTTGCCAATGACGGCATTCAGGAGCACAGAATCCTGAAGGTCATCGACTGGGCGGAGCACATTGCGAAATGCGGCTGCAATGCCGTATACTTCTCCCCGGTATTTGAATCCGATACACACGGCTATGACACCCGCGACTACTGCAAAATTGACGTCCGGCTCGGCACAAACGAGGACTTCAAAAGGGTTGTCGATGCGCTGCATGAAAACGGCATCCGCGTGGTGCTGGACGGCGTATTCAATCATGTCGGGCGCGGATTTCCGCAGTTCCGCGATGTATGCGAAAAAAAATGGGATTCGCCGTACAGAGACTGGTTCATCACCAATTTCGACGGCAACAGCTGCTACAATGACGGCTTCTGGTATGAGGGCTGGGAGGGGCACTATGAGCTCGTCAAGCTCAATCTCCGCAATCCGGCCGTTGTCTCGCATATTCTCGATGCAGTGCGCTTCTGGGTGGAATATTTCGGCATCGACGGCATCCGTCTTGACGTCGCATATTCGCTCGACTTTGATTTCCTGCGGACGCTGCGCCGCTTCACCGACAGCCTGCGACCCGATCTGCTGCTGATCGGTGAGCTGCTGCACGGCGACTACTCCCGCTGGGTCAATCCCGAAATGCTGCATTCCGCGACGAATTATGAGTGCTACAAGGGGCTGTATTCCAGCTTCAATTCCCTGAATATGTTTGAAATCTGCCACTCGCTCAAAAACCGCTTCGGGCCGGAGCAGTGGTGCATGTACCGCGGGCTGCATCTGCTCTGCTTTGTCGATAATCACGATGTTACGCGCATTGCGAGCATTCTCAGCAATCCTGCGCATCTTCCGCTGGTGTATACGATGCTGTTCGGCATGCCCGGCATCCCCTGCATCTACTACGGAAGCGAGTGGGGCGCGCGCGCAGAGAAAAAGGACGGCGACCCAGCGCTCAGACCGTGCTTTGAGAAGCCGGAGTTCAATGAGCTGACCGCGCTCATCAGCCGGCTTGCCGAGGCGCACAAGTCCTGCAAGGCGCTCTGCTACGGCGACATCAAGATTCCGGTGCTGACCAATCAGCAGTGCATCCTCCAGCGCGATTTCGAGGGCGAGCGCGTGTTTGTCGCGATCAATGCCTCCGATCAGCCCTATACTGCCCATTTCGATGCAGGATACGGGCTTGCGGATGATTTCGTCACCGGCGGCACGCACGATTTCGGCGGCGGCAGCCTGCTTGAGCCGATGAGCTGCCATATCTGGCGCTGCAAATAAAAGGCACTAAATCACAAAAACGGGGAGAAACCGGACCGGCTTCTCCCCTCTTTTTATGAAATACGGATTCAGAACGATGCTCAGGAATCCTCAAATTCGCTGACCAGCGAGGAAACCGTCTGCTTGGCATCGCCGTAGATCATGACCGTGTTGTCATTCGTAAACAGCGGATTCTCGACGCCGGAAAAGCCCGTGCCCTTGCCGCGCTTCAGAACGAACACCGTGCGCGCCTCGTAGGCATTGATGATCGGCATGCCGTAAAGCGGCGAGGATTCGTCGTTCTGCGCCGCCGGATTGACCACGTCATTTGCGCCGATGACAATTGCCACATCGGTATTTGCCATCTGCGGATTCATCTCATCCGCAGTTTTGAGCTGCTCATAGGGGACATTCGCCTCGGCCAGCAGCACATTCATATGTCCGGGCATGCGCCCCGCGACCGGGTGAATCGCAAAGCTGACCTCTGCGCCGTTTTCCTCGAGCTTATCCGCGAGCTCCTTGACACTGTGCTGCGCCTGCGCGACCGCCATGCCGTAGCCGGGAATGAACACGACGGACGAAGCCGCTTCGAGAATCAGATAGGCGTCCTCGACGGAGATGGCCTTCGGCTCCTTGCCGCTGCCTGCGCCGCCCTTCGATTTCTTCGCGCCGAAGCTGCCGAACAGCAGAGAATACAGCGTCCGGTTCATCGCCTTGCACATAATGAGCGTGAGAATCAGCCCGGATGTACCGACCAGACAGCCCGACACGACCAGCACGGAATTGCGGATCGCAAGCCCTGCGAATGCCGCAGCAAGGCCGGAAAATGCATTGAGCAGCGAGATGATGACCGGCATATCGCCGCCGCCGATCGTGACGACCATCGTCAGGCCGAGAATCAGGTAAGCCGCCGTCACGGCGATCATGCCGATGAGGCCGAGCTGCGCATTGCTGCCGCTGAACGCATACAGCCCGATACCTGCAAGACCCGCGAGCGCCAGAATCGCATTCAGCGCATTTTTGGCCGGGATTGTGACCGATTTCTTGAACATTTTGCCGGAGAGCTTGCCCCATGCGACCACGGAGCCCGTGAAGGCAATCGCGCCGATCGCGACGGTCAGGCCGAGCGTAATGCCCTCGAACGGCTCGGCATCCGCATCCAGCGTCCGGGCATTTGCATACTGCGCGAGCGCGACCAGCAGCGAGGACAGGCCGCCGAAGCCGTTGAACAGCGCCACAAGCTGCGGCATGCCGGTCATCTCGACCTTTCTTGCCCAGACCGCGCCGATGATGCTGCCGACAACGACCGCCGCCGCGATCATCAGATAGCTGTTGAGCCCTGCGGACATGACCTGCTTTTCAAATAAAACCGTGACGACGGCAATCAGCATGCCGACCGCGGAAAGACCGTTGCCCCTGCGCGCGGTATCTGCCTTGCCGAGCAGCTTGATGCCGCGGATAAACAGCACCGCCGATATCATATAGAGGACGGTAATGATGACATCTCTCACTTTTTCCTGTCCTCCTTCTTCCTGAACATGCCGAGCATCCGGTCCGTGACCAGATAGCCGCCGACGACATTGATCGCGGCGAGGACAATCGCGATGATGCCGAATACCATGCCGACCGTGCTGCTCGGCGCCAGTACGGCGACCGCCGTTGCGGACATCGCGCCGACAATCGTGATGCCGGAGATCGCGTTCGTGCCGGACATCAGCGGGGTATGAAGCTGCGAGGGAACCTTTGAAATCAGCTCCACGCCTAAAAATCCCGCAATGACAAATACGAAAATGAGTAACATGATCTCGCCCATTTTAATTCTCCTTAAACCGTTCATGAATGATTTTGCCGCCCTGTGTCAGCAGGCAGCCGCGCATGATCTCATCCTGCAAACTGACCTCAAATTCCTTTGTTTCCCTGTTATAAAAATGCGTGAGGAATGCGGTGAAATTGCCCGAGAGCATTTTGGATGCATCAAACGGAACCTGCCGTTCGAGGAAGTCGCCGGACATGATGATAACGCCGTTTTCGGTCACGACCTCCTCAAAGAGCTTTGAGCCCTCGACATTGCCGCCGGTCGAGACCGCCATATCGACGATGACCGAGCCCGGCTGCATCCGGTCGATGACGTCCCTGCCGATCAGGCGCGGCGCCTTTCTGCCGAAAACCTTTGCGGTCGTGATGACGATATTCGAGCGCTCGCAGACCTTCGCCTGTGCCTCCTGCTGCTTTTTGATCTGCTCCGGCGTCAGCTCCTTTGCATAGCCCTGATCGGTCTGTCCCATTTCGCCGAGGTCAATTTTGATAAAGCTCGCGCCGAGCGATCTGACCTGCTCCTCGACGACCGGGCGCGTATCAAACGCATCGACTCTCGCGCCGAGACGCTTTGCGGTCGCGATCGCCTGCAAGCCCGCGACGCCGACGCCGATGATAAACACTCTGGCCGGATTGATCGTGCCGGAGGGCGTGACCATCATCGGCAGAATCTTCGGGAGGCGTGCCGCCGCGTTGATGACCGCGACATAGCCCGCGAGCGAGGTCTGCGACGACTGCACATCCATTTTCTGCGCGAGCGTGGTGCGCGGAATCATCTCCAGCGAGACCGCCTGCACGCCGCTCTCTGCGAAATCGTGCAGCAGCGCCTTTTCATTGAACGGGTCCAGATAGCTCAGGTGCAGCGTGCCGGGGCGCAATCCCGCGGCGCTCTGCGGCTTCAGGATCCGCAGCACGATCTCGCTGTCATAGCCCTCCTGCTCGGATGCGACCATGACCGCACCGGCCTTTTCATAGGCGGCATCGGGGAAGCCGCTCTTTTCTCCCGCGCCGCGCACGACCTTGAACGAAAAGCCCATGCCGGTGAGCTTTTTGATATCGTCGGGAATCAGCGCGACTCTGGTTTCGCGCGGATCGGTCTCCCGACAGACCAGAACTGTTTTCATCTCATGCTCCTTTCATAAAACAGCAACAGATACGCCCCCTGCATCCTTGAAAGGGGCGTATCTATATTGTATTCGGTTAGTCCCAGCTTTGCGTATCGCGGGAGTAATCGGTTTCCTCCGCGACCGGCTCATACGGGTTTGCCGGCGGTGCTTCGATCTGCATTTCCGGCTGCTTCATCGAAAATCCCGTGAAGGGAATTCCTGTCATATCCGTTCCGTTCATCATACAATACCCTGTGCATTCATGGCATCGAGGACCTTCTCAAAGCCCGCGATATTCGCGCCGGCAACATAATTGCCCTCCATGCCGTATTTCTTCGCTGCTGCGCTGATGTTCGCATAGACATTCTCCATGATGCCGCGGAGCTTGGAATCGACCTCCCCGAAGCTCCAGCTCAGGCGCTCGCTGTTCTGCGACATTTCCAGCGCAGAGGTCGCGACGCCGCCCGCATTGGACGCCTTGCCCGGAATGAACAGAATGCCGTTTTCCTGCAAATACTTCGTTGCATCCTCGGTTGTCGGCATATTTGCGCCCTCACAGACCGCGATGCAGCCGTTTTCCTTCAGCAGCTTTGCGTCATCGAGCGTCAGCTCATTCTGCGTTGCGCAGGGCAGCGCGATGTCGCACTTGATCTGCCAGACACCGCGCCCCTCGTGATATTCCGAGGTCAGCTTTGCGTTCTTGTATGCCGTCAGGCGATCGCGGCGCACCTCCTTGATCTCCTTCAGCAGTGCGACGTCGATGCCGTCCGGGTCATAGATCCAGCCGGTCGAATCGGAGCAGGTCACGACCTTTGCGCCGAGCTGCTGCGCCTTTTCGATCGCATAAATTGCGACATTGCCCGCGCCGGAGACCGCGACGGTCTTGCCCTTGATCTCCATGCCGTGATCGCGGAGCAGCGCGTCGGTGATGTAAAGCAGGCCGTAGCCGGTCGCCTCGGTTCTCGCGAGCGAGCCGCCGAAGGACAGCCCCTTGCCGGTCAGCACGCCCTCAAAGAGCCCGCGCAGCTTCTTGTACTGCCCGAACATATAGCCGATCTCGCGTGCGCCGGTGCCGATATCGCCCGCCGGAACATCGGTATCTGCGCCGATGTACTTGCAGAGCTCGGACATAAAGCTCTGGCAGAAGCTCATGATCTCGCGGTCGGATTTGCCCTTCGGGTCAAAATCGGAGCCGCCCTTGCCGCCGCCGATCGGGAGACCGGTCAGGGAATTTTTGAAGATCTGCTCAAATCCCAAGAATTTGATGATGCCGATGTTGACGGAGGGGTGCAGCCGCAGGCCGCCCTTATACGGGCCGATCGCGGAATTGAACTGCACGCGGTAGCCGGTGTTGACATGTGCATTGCCCTGATCGTCGATCCACGGCACACGGAATTTGATCTGGCGCTCCGGATTGACCAGACGCTCCAGCAGTGCATCGCGGCGGAACTGTGCCTCGTTTGCATCTACAATGACGCGGATAGAGCCAAGCACCTCGCGCACCGCCTGATGGAATTCCGGTTCATCGGGATTCTTCTCGATCACCTGATCCATGATCTCATCAATATAAGACATAAAACATCCTCCTGTTTGCTTTTTGATCGGTATGAACCGACAAATTAACGCATAATCATCATACCGGATTTTCTGCGGGAAAGTCAACGAACATGCCCCGGCAAATATCCGACATTCGCCCGCAATTATCCGCGCACTGTAAAAATCTCCCTTGTGACGGAGCCGCGATTCCGATATAATTGAGAGCGGAAAAATCAAAGGGAAGGAATCTCAGACATGAACACCATCCACATTTTATCGGAATCCGCAGCGATCGGCATGCGGCTGCGCGATATTCTGTATCAGGCAGGATTTACGGACATTACGGTTTCCGATCTGAAGCAATCTGCGGGAAAGGCACAGACCGGGCTCCTTATTATCTACGCAAAATCGCACATTTCAGAGCTCATGCAGCACAGTACCGACCGCAGGGGCTCCGTCATTCTGCTGCTCAATCCGGACAGCTATGCGATGTACCGTGACCGCGCAGGCGCCGCGGGCATCACGCTGCTGCTGATGCCGGTCGCGCCCTTTGTGCTGCTGGATGCGGTGCAGGAAGCGATCGCTATTTCCTGACGGCAGAGGGCGTTGTGCCGGTGTGCTTTTTGAATACGCGGGTGAAATAATCGGGCGTGGAAAAGCCGAGCAGCCGGCTGACCTCCAGCACCTTGAACTGTCCGGTTTTCAGCAGCCGCGCCGCATAGCTGATCTGAAAGCGCTTGTAGAATTCACCGAAGGTAATGCCGAATTTGCTTTTGAAAAATCTGCCGAAATAGTCGCGGTTGAAGCCGAAATAATCCGCTGCCAGCTCGACCGTTGCGGTCTGGTGCTCCATTTTCTGCAAAAAGGCACCGAGCTTTTCCAGAACGGGCTGTACCTCCTCCGACTGCGGCAGAGCACCGAGCGCCTCCTCCGCAGCAGCGCGGTATTCCGATTCGATGAGCTGCACATGGATGATCGACGCGGCTCTTCCCAGTGCCGTCAGCAGATCCTCCGGCGGGACAGGCTCAGACAGAAAGTCGATCGCGCCGAGCAGAAAGCACTCGCGCATCCGCTGGGAATCGTCCTGCTCGCTGATGATGATGGCCGGTATTTTGTGCCCGGTTCCACCGGTCAGGCGCAGCAGCTTTGCCGCAATGTACTCCGGCGCGCGGTTAATACAAAGGAGGATATCAAACTGCCGGCTCAGCACCAGACTCACCGCCTCATTGAGGTTTGCCGTGTGCCGCCCGAGGGTGTAATCCGTATCCTCCAGTGCGGAAAAGAGGCCGTTCAGATGCTTTGCGGCATGCCCGCCGGAATCGGCGACCAGTATTTGCAGCTTCATCGGACTGCCTCCCTTCTGAATAATAAAAACGGCGCTGCTTCGTCTTTGACAGACGGAACAGCGCCTTTGCTTTCCTTGTGTTCATTCTAGCACAAACCCCGCAAAAAGTCAATTATTCGATGAGAAGTTGTCTGATTTTTAACGGGATAAGTCTTGATTTTACAATAAAAACAATGCTGCATTTTACAACAAAAACAATACTGCGCGGCAGCCCTTTTTATGGGGCAGAGCCGCGCAGCATTGCTTTGTAAGGATGATGGCAGAGCTTACGGAACACTCTGCACCGCATTCATCTTAGCACAAAAGCCGCGCCCGTGCAATACAAAAGCCAAAACATGTCGGATTTCTGACCGGAAAAGCCGTGTTTTTGATGCAGGGAATCAGCGGGCGCGCGCCCTTGTCCGATCTGTAAAAAAATGCATCCCGTTTTTGTGAAATCCGCAGAAAAATCTGCATTTTCTTGTGATTTCCGGGAAAATCTGCTATACTCAATACAGAAGATTAACACGAAAGGAGTGCTGCATATGAAGCACCGCATCACGGGCTTTCTGCTTTCCGGCATGCTGGCGCTCGGTGCCGCAGGCGTTCAGCCGGGCGCTGCCGCTGCCGCAGAGCCGCTGCAAACCGACACCACGCTCAGCTATGCCGAATCGGCCGAAACGGTCAATAACCCCGGCATGGGCTACACCTCAACCCTCTGGTACTGCTGCAAGCCCGGTAATACGCCGGTGCAGAATCCGACCGGGAGCCTCGTGCTGATGTTCATTGACATCGGCGCATTTTCCAGCGGCGAGAACGGCACGAAGCAGGAGGACGGAACCTATACGCCCGGCACCGACTATCCGCTCGACGATGCGTTCTTTGCGGGGCTGCGCGGCACACTCGAAAACTGCCGCACAAACGGCTGCACGGTCGCGCTGCGCTTCCGCTATGACGATGACGGCACGACGAACCCGGAGCCTGCGTCATGGGGGATGCTCAGACAGCACATTCAGCAGATCGCCGACAGCGGGCTGCTGGAGGATTACAAGGATATTCTCATGTATGTCGAATCGGGCTTTGTCGGGTGCTACGGCGAGCAGTGGGGCGGAAAATACTGCTCTCTCGAATACAAGGCGGAGCTGCTCGATCTGCTCCTCGATGTTGTCCCGGACCCGATTCCCGTGACCGTCCGCACGCCGAATATCTTTGCAAAATGGGCAGGAATCGAGACGAAGGATCTGGCGGACTGGGTCTCGGAGCCGGGCTCCCGCGCCGCGCGCGTCGGGCTCTATGACGACGGCTACATGGGCTCGGACAGCGACCTCGGCACCTACTCAAACCGCGCGATCGAAACGGCATGGCTCGGGAAGCAGACCGAAACCAGCTATTTCGGCGGCGAATTCTCCGGAAATCTGGAATGGGCGCAGAAATATGAGACCTATCTGCCGCAGAATGCAATCCCGGAGATGTATCAGACGCATCTGAGCTATATCAACAGCAACATCTGGAGCCTCTACAAGGATTACACCTTCTCTGCGGAATACGATGTGCCGCAGGGCGATCACTCTGCCTATTACGGGGAGAATGTATACAAATTCATGCGCGATCACCTCGGCTACCGCTTTGTGCTGCGCGATTCCCGCCATACGGTGCAGGTAAAGCAGGGCGGAACGCTGGAGCTCGCGTTTCAGGTCGAGAACACCGGCTTTGCGGCGCCGATCCGTGCGCAGCAGGCAGAGCTTCTGCTCGAAAAGGACGGCGATTATTACCGCACGCCGGTCAGCCTTGATTCCCGCACATGGCGCTCCTGCGAGACTGTCACGGAGCAGCTCTCGGCGGCATTGCCCGGCAGTCTGGAGCCCGGCGACTGGCGCATCTATCTCAAGCTCTCGGTCGGGGACAATCCCGTGCAGCAGCTTTCGGCGCGCTCGGTGCGCTTTGCCAACGACGGCATCTGGAATGCCGCGCTTGGCGCAAATTACCTCGGAACCGTGACCGTCACCGAATCGGACGACGCGGCTAGCCTGACGCAGCCGGTCTTCGGCAGCACGGAGCACCCGCAGCGGTATACCGTCAGCGGCCTGCATATCACGGACGGTGTGCAGTCCAATTCCGGCGAGCTCGGCGGAGAGCCCGCTGCAAGCTCCGACACGGCTGTGCTGTATCTTGCAAATGACGAGCAATACCTGTATATCACGGCGGAATTTCCGGATACAGGCGAAGCACCGGTCTTTAACATTCAGCTCACGAATCAGGATACCGATACCTATTACTGGCTCTATTACGCAAACAACGGCTTCATTTACTTCAATCAGGGCACGCCGGACGGCATTCTGCAAAAGCACAGCGATCATCTGGTCGAATTCCGGATCCCGCTCGGCGATGTCATGGGGCTGAAGCTCGGCACCACGCTCTCGTATGTGCGGTTCTTTTTGCAGGACAGCGCAAACGACTGGAAGCTGCTGAGCGATGTCCGCTCCGGGGAATATGTACTGACCGGAGATTTCCCGGTCTATACCGCCGCGCAGACCCTCGCGCTCTGTGAGGGGGATACGCTGCCGCTTTCGGTGCTCTGCGATGCCGCCGATGCGAAGTATCAGTGGTATCACGACGGGAAGGCGATCGCCGGGGCTTCCGGGGCTGCCTATACGCTGCCCGCTGCGGATGCCGGCACACCGGGCGTATACACGGTGACTGTCACCTCGGCCGCCGGGACGGAAAAGCAGGTCACGGTCTGTACCGTGACAACGGTTTATCCGCGCCTTTCCGGCGATTTCAACGGCGACGGGAAATTTGACCGGCAGGATGCAGCCGATCTTGCGGCATATCTGACCGGCACACTGACTCAGCCCGCAAACTGGAGGGCAGGCGATCTGCACCCGGACGGCAAGCTCAATGCCGCCGACCTCACCGTCATGAAGCGCATGCTGCTGTAGCCGGCAGTGCCGGCCTCCATTTTTACTCCCATGAAGCAAACTTGAAAATTATTTTCACCCGCTCCCATTGCGTTTTCCGCCATAATATGATATAATAAAGCAGCATGAACGAACGGCGCTGCCGGAAGCGTTCAGGAAACCGTGCTTTGCGGGGAAAACCGGGTACTCCGGAGCATCCCGGCTATGCCTTTTTGGAGTGATTCAATGGTAAAAAAGATGTTCCGGCAGATGCTCGTCGCACAGATCGTCTCATCCATGACGGTCATGCTCTGTATGCTGATCGACAGCATGATGATCGGGCGCTTCCTCGGTCTGGCCTCCATGACCGCCTACGGTCTTGCGACGCCGGTTCTGCTGGTGTTCGCGGCGCTCGGCAGCATGATCGCGGCAAGCGTTCAGGTGATCTGCGGGCGCGCCTATGCAAGCGGCGATACGGACGGCGCAAATGCCTGCTACACCGTTTCGGCGCTGACGGCTGCGGGCATTTCGGCAGTCGGCATTGCAGTCGTGCTGCTTTTCACCGATCCGATCTGTACGCTGCTCGGCGCAGGACGGCCGACGCCGGACAATGAAGTATTCTTTCTGACGCGGGACTATCTGCGCGGCTTTATCATCGGCGCGCCCGCGTTTATCTCGGCACAGATCATGGTGCCGTATTTGCAGATTGCCGGGAGCCGCGCGCGCCTTGTCACGGCCGTGCTTGCGATGACCGCGGGCGATATTATTCTGGATGCGCTCAATGTATTTGTAGTGAAAAAGGGCACCTTCGGCATGGGGCTCGCCTCCAGCCTGAGCTATTACATCGCCTTTGCGATCGGCATTGCGTATTTTCTGCGCAAAAGCAGTCTGTTCCGGATCCGTCTGAGGCTGGTTTCGGCAAAGGTATGTGCGGCAATGATCCGCGCCGGCCTGCCGACCATGATCAATCAGGTGAGCCTTGTGCTGCTGACCTTCACGCTGAACAAGCTCCTGCTGCATGTCAGCGGCGATCTCGCTGTTGCGTCGTATTCGGTCATCGTGACAGTCGGCAATATCTGCTATTCCTTCAGCTCCGGCCCGGCCGCCGTCGTGCTGACGCTTTCCTCGATGTTCTATACCGACCGCAACCGCGCCGCGCTGCATCAGCTCGTGCGCACCATGAACATCTACTGCTCCGTGATCTGCGCTGCCGTGACAGCCGCCGTGATCCTCTTTGCGTCGCCGCTGGTGACGATCTTTCTGGAAAATCCCGCTGCGAAGCATATGACCGTCAGCGGGCTGCGGCTGTTTGTGCTGTCGCTTGCACCCTGCGGGCTGAACACCTGCTTCAAGAATTTCTATCAGGGCGTCCGGCAGGTGCATGTGACCTGTTCTATTTCGATCTGCCAGAATTTCCTGCTGACGGCGCTTTCCGCGTTTATCCTGAGCCTGTTTTTCAATGTGACGGGAATCTGGCTCGGGTATCTCGCCGGCGAACTGCTTACGCTGGCGCTGATTTCGTTGTATGTGTTCATCCGGAACGGCAGACCGGCGATCACAGCAGAGGCATATTCGCTTCTGCCGCGCGATTTCGGCGGGAAAGAGGATACACAGAACGGATAATCAATCTGAGCGCCTCCTGTTTTGATGCAGGAGGCGCTTATTCTGTTACTCCTTCGACCCTGCCGGGACGGTCTCCTCGACGGTCATGGCGCCGCCGCGGACACAGAGCAGCTTGGCACCGGCGCGCTTCCGGAGCAGGCTGTCTGCGAGCAGCGGCTCGACGCGCTGCGTCATCTCTGTGCGGATCGCGCGCGCACCGCCGTGCTCGGTGTCGGCATTCTGCATCAGCAGCCGCACCGCCTCCGGCGTCCATGTCAGCTCGGTTCCGCAGGCACGCGCACGCTCTGCCAGCCCCTTAAGCTGCAATGCCGTGATTTTCTCATAATCCGGCGCCGAGAGCCTTCTGAATACGATCGCTGCATCCAGCCGGTGAAACAGCTCCGGCCGGATGCTTTTTTTCAGCACGGACAGAATGGTATCCTGCTGTGCCTGTTCGGTCTGCGCGGCATCCGCAAAGCCAATGACGCCGTTTTGCAGCTTCTCTGCGCCGAGATTCGAGGTCAGGATGATGAGCGAATCCGTGAAATCCGCCTTGTTCCCCTGCCCGTCTGTCAGAACACCGTCCTCCAGAATTTGCAGCAGCAGCGACAGCACATCCGGATGTGCCTTCTCCATCTCATCAAAAAGAATCACGCTGTAAGGGCTGCGGCGCACCCGCTCGACCAGCGAGCTTCCCTCATCAAATCCGACATATCCGGGCGGCGCGCCGATCAGCTTGGAGGCGGTGTGCTTTTCCATATATTCGCTCATGTCCATGCGGATGCAGCTCCCGTCAAAGAGGACATCCGCGATGGCCTTTGCGAGCTCGGTCTTGCCGGTTCCGGTCATGCCGAGAAACAGGAATGCCCCGATCGGGCGGGAATGCCCGCGCAACCCCGAGCGGCTCCGGCGCACGGCATTTGCAACCGCCGCAATCGCCTCATCCTGCCCGATGACCCTTGCGGAGATCGTCTCCTCCAGATGCAGCAGGCGCTCGGCCTCCGATTCCGTCAGCTTGCTGACCGGGATGCCGGTTTTCTCCGAGACAATGTGCTCGATATCGTTTGTATGCACCGCCGGCAGATCCCAGTCATCCGCATGCTCCGCAGAGCCGGGCTTCAGACGGCAGGCGGCACATGCTTCATCGAGCAGGTCGAGCGCCTTGTCGGGCAGCGCCCGGTCATGCAGATACCGGACGGAATACTCGACCGCCGCTTCGATTGCGTCCGACCCGATATCCAGTGCATGAAAGCGCTCATACTGCGGCCGCAGCCCGTGCAGCATTTCGATCGCGGCGGCGGGCGTCGGCTCCGGAATCCGTACCGGCTGAAACCGGCGCGCCAGAGCGCTGTCCTTTTCGATGACCTTGCGGTATTCGTCCGCGGTGGTCGCGCCGATGAGCTGCAATTCTCCGCGGGCGAGCCGGGGCTTCATCGCATTCGCCGCGTCGATCGCGCCCTCTGCCGCGCCGGTCCCCGCGATCATGTGAATCTCGTCGATGAACAGGATGATCTGGCTGTCATTCGCCGCCTCGTCCATGCACGCCTTCAGGCGCTCCTCAAAGTCGCCGCGGTATTTTGCACCGGCAAGCAGCGAGGTCAGGTCGAGCGACAGAATCACCTTTTTCCGCAGGGCAGGCGGAACCGTTCCCGCTAAAATCCGCTTTGCGAGCCCCTCGACGATCGCCGTCTTGCCGACGCCCGCATCGCCGATCAGCACCGGATTGTTTTTCGTGCGGCGCATCAGGATCTGCATGGTCTGGTGAATCTCGTTCTCCCTGCCAATCAGCGGATCGGTGCGGTCGGCAGTCAGGGGCTCCGTCAGGTTTTTTGCGTATTTCGCAAGCGTCGGACACGCCTTTTTATCAAACTGCGGAAAGCCGTCGTTCGCATCGCGCGGGCTGAGCACACTGCTTTTACCGCAGGCATCCCGCAGCGCGTGCAGCGAGATGCCCATTTCCCGGAGCAGCATCGCCGCGCCGCAGTGCTCATCCTTCAGCACCGCCAGCAGCAGATCCTCCGAGCTGACCGCCTGCACATCGCCCGCACGCCCCCGCAGCTTTTCTGCACTGTGCAGGATTCTGCGCAGCGCCGGGGTATAAGCATCATCCGTCAGGGAGGTCGGCGATTCCCTGCCGATCTCCTGCAAGACCGCCTGCTGAAACCGCTGCAAATGCACGCGGTGCGTCCGCAGGATTGCCGCACCGACATTGCTGCCGTCGTGCAGCATCGCAAGAATCAGATGCTCGCTCCCGACAAAGCCGTGACCGAGCTGCTCCGCCTCTGCCCGCGCCCCTGCAACGATCTGGCGCGCTTTTTTCGTATATGCTTCCTCCTGCACCGAAATCCCTCCATTGATCTCTGTGTTTTGTCAGCCGTACACTATATATATGCACGGCGGCTCGCTTTTACTCTATCAGTATCGGCAGTTTTCCGGGTTTCATTCAAAGGCTCCGCATTTTTGCTGTCACACATTTCCCGCTGCGGCATATCATGAGACTAGGAAGCGGAGCACAGACCGCTTCCCGAAAAATCCCGTAACACGCACAGGATTCCGGAGCCTGCGCCGTGATTTACACACACTGATTATTTGAAAAGGAGTGTCTGACTATGTGCGGTAACGACTGCAACAGCTTTTGGTGGATTATCATTCTGATCCTTCTGTTCTTCATGTTCTGCAACAACGGCTGCGGATGCAACAACAACAATAACAACTGCGGCTGCGGCTGCTGAACCGCTGCGGCTGCCTGACTGCCCCGGCAAAGCCCTGCTCCCTCCTTTCAAAAAGGAGAGCGGGGCTTTCCGGCTATTTTGAGGGACATTCTGAGCGCGGAGCCCCAAATTGCACGTTGTCTTTGGCCGTTCTCCGCCCTCTTTTGGCGGAATAAACGGTTTTTGCGCTGCTCCTTGACTTTTTCATGCTGTTGTGATATAATGTAGCTTGTGTAAATTTGCATTTTCTCATGAAAGAATATCCGATATTTTGCGGGTGATACTATGAAGAAACAAAACCGGACCGCTGAGATCGTAAAGGTCAGCTATCGCGGAATCGGCGTGAATCTGGTGCTGGTGCTGTTCAAGGCCGTCGTCGGATTCGCCTCCCATTCCATTTCTGTTCTGCTCGATGCGGTCAACAACCTGAGTGACGCGCTGTCCTCGGTCATCACGATCATCGGGACAAAGCTCGCGGGCAAGGCGCCGGACAAAAAGCATCCCTACGGACACGGGCGCGTCGAATATGTGACCGCCTCGGTCATTGCGATTCTGGTGCTCTTTGCCGGACTGACCGCGCTGAAGGAATCGGCGGAGAAGATCATTCATCCGGGTGCCGCAAGCTATACGGCGGTCTCGCTGCTGATTCTCGCAGCCGGCGTCGCAGCAAAGGTCTTTTTAGGCAAATATTTCCAGAAAAAGGGCAGAATGCTCAATTCCGATTCGCTCACCGCTTCGGGCACGGATGCGCTGTTCGATGCCGTGATCTCCTTCGCGACACTGGTCGCGGCGGCGCTGAATCTGATCTTCGGCTGGAAGCTGGAGGGCATTCTCGGCGTGCTGATCTCTGTCTTTATCCTGAAGGCGGGCGTGGAGATTCTGCGCGATACGATCAGCCACATCATCGGCGTGCGCGCAGATGAAGCGCTGACCAAAAAGCTCAAGAGGGCGCTGTGTCAGTATCCGGAGATCCGCGGCGCCTATGACCTGATGCTCCACAGCTACGGGCCGGAGCGGTATTTCGGCTCGGTGCATGTCGAGGTCGCGGACGACATGACCATGCGCGAATTCGATGCGCTGAACCGCGAGGTCGTCGCGGATATCTATGCGGAATTCGGCGTGCTGCTGACCATCGGCATCTATGCCGCAAACACCTCCCACAGCCGCGCAAGACGCATCAAAAAGGCCGTGCGGGAGGAGGTCGCGAAGTATCCGCTGCTGATGCAGATGCACGGCTTTTATTACGATGAAAAGAGAAAGCTCGTGTCCTTTGATGTGGTCTACGACTTCCGGATGGAAAAGCCGGATGACGTTGTGAAAAAGCTGCGCGCCGATCTGAAAAAGCGCTTCCCGCGCTGCCGTTTCAATATCAATCTGGACAGCGATTTCAGTGAATAATCCCGGAATTTCAAAAATAGTATTACAGGAGACTGAATATGGTATTCAGCAGTTTTGACTTTTTATTGTGGTTCTTCCCGTTTTGCGTTGCCGTATATCTCCTTGCGCGGAAGAAAGCGAAGAATCTGGTTCTGCTGTTTTTCAGCATTGTGTTCTACGCCTACGGCGCGCTGGAGACCCCTGCCTATCTCTATCTGATTCTGATTTCGGTCGTCGTGAACTGGGTCATCGGTATTCTGATCGGCAAAAACAACAAGGGCAAAAAATTCTTCCTGACAGTCGGCTTGCTATGGGATTTTGGCTGTCTGTTCGTGTTCAAGTATCTGGATTTCTTTATCCGGAATCTCAATCATCTCCCGCTCCTGCATCTGCCGCTGACGAACCTGATTCTGCCGCTCGGCATCAGCTTCTTCACATTCCAGATCGCATCCTATCTGATCGACGTCTACCGCGGCGATGTTCAGGTCGAATACGATCTGGTCGATCTCGGCACCTATATCCTGATGTTCCCGCAGCTCATCGCCGGCCCGATCGTCCGGTTTTCGGATGTGCAGAAGCAGCTCCACAAGAGACGGGTCACGCAGAAGGCGTTTCTCGACGGACTCCAGATCTTCGTGATCGGCCTCGGCAAGAAGGTGCTGCTGGCAAACCGGCTCGCCGGCCTCTGGGACGATTTGCAGAATGTCGGCTATGACGCGATCTCCGTGCGCGCAGCATGGATGGGCATTGCTGCATACAGCATGCAGCTTTACTTTGACTTTGCCGGCTATTCGCAAATGGCAATCGGCATGGGCAAAATGTTCGGGTTCAAATTCCCGAAAAACTTTGACCACCCGTATCTCTCCACGACCATGACGGAATTCTGGCGCCGCTGGCACATGACCCTCGGCACATGGTTCAAGGAATATGTGTATTTCCCGCTCGGCGGCAACCGCAAGGGCAGGGGCCGGATGTACTTTAACATGTTCGTGGTCTGGACGCTGACGGGCTTCTGGCACGGCGCCGACTGGAACTTCATCCTCTGGGGCATGCTGCTCTTCTGCCTGCTGGCGCTCGAAAAGACCTTCTACGGCAAATTCCTGACGAAGCACAAGGCGCTCGGCCATCTGTATATGCTCTTCTGGATTCCGATGTCGTGGCTGCTCTTTGCGATCTCCGATCTGAAGCAGATCGGCGTGTACCTCTCCAAGCTCTACGGCTACGGAGAGCCGGCGATCTTCCCGACCGACTACGCCCGTTACTTTGAGATCTACGGAAAATGGCTGATTCTCGGCCTGCTGTTCTGCACCGCGCTGCCGGAGAATCTCTATAAAAAGATCAAGCGCTCGCGCTATGCACCGGTTCTGATTATCCCGATCATGGCAGTGATCCTCGGCGCATCCTTCTACTGCATCTACAAGGGCATGAACGACCCGTTCATGTATTTCCGTTTCTGAGAAAGGCGGCATTTGCCAAATGAACAAGCAAAACTATCAGATCATCAAATCCATCCTTGCGATTGTCCTGTGCGTCGCGTTTTTGTGGACAGGCAAGAAATTCATCTGGAATCAGGAGCCGGCTGAGGAGCCCGGACTGTCGCCGGATTATCCGCCGATCGCAGAGATCACCGTTACCTCCACAACGACCTCGACCTCGCTGACCTCGACCACAACGACCTTTGCGGACACCACGACAAGCGGAACCGGAACCGAAACCGGAACCGAAACTGATTTCGATACGACAACCACATCGACCGTGACCTCGACCACGACAACCGCCTCCGCGACCTCGACAACAGTCACCGAGCCCGGCGGAACGGTCACCATCCCGCAGACCGACGGCATGACCGATGCCCCGGAAGGGTATTTCGACGATGCGCTGTTCATCGGCGATTCGCGTATGGTCGGTCTGGCGCTGTATGCGCGCTTCCCGAATGCAACCTACTTCGCCTCGACCGGCCTCGATACCTATAAGATCGACAAGGCAACCAGCGAGGTGGAGGGCACAAAGGGGCAGAAATTCGCGAATGTTCTGGCTGCAAAGGACTACGGCAAGGTCTATATCATGCTCGGAATCAATGAGCTCGGCTATGACCGCAACACCACCAAGCAGAATTTCATGAATCTGGTCAGCCGCATCAAAACCGCCTGCCCGGATGCGATCATTTATATCCACGGCAATCTGCATGTCTCGCACAAGCGCGCAGACCGCGACTCGATCGTCAACAACGTGCAGATCAACGAATACAACAGCTTCCTTGCATCTCTGGCAGACCATGTGACGACCTTCTATCTCGATGCAAACCCGCTGTTCGATGCCGAGGACGGATATATGCGCTCGGATTACACGAATGACGGCGTACACCCCTTCGCAAAGCACTATGCCGCCTGGAAGGAATACCTGATGACACATGTAATTGTAAGGTGAGGAATATGGCGATCAAATTACCGGAACAGACCCGCGCAGAGAAGGCCTCCTCTGTGATTCAGCTTATCTGCTTTATCGTAATCTTTGTTGTGATTTATCTGGGCTTTCAGCGATTTGCAAAGCACATCATCATCTGGGGGCTGCTTCTGGTTGCCGATTATATTGTGACCAGCCTGCTGGTATTTCTCGTCATCCGGCCGCTGATTACAAAAATCGTCAGCAAGCAAAAGCCGAAGAAATGATATCCTGCACGCTGCTGCAAGACGTACAATAGATTTCAGGCGAAAATTTCGCCGGACAAGGAAGGAGACCGCCGCCTTGCTGACGCAAGGCAAGGGCGACTGACGCAGTATGGCGTAATTTTCGACGAAAGATCTGTACGGATTGCAGCAGCGTGCAGGATAAGACAAGACCACCCGTTTGACCGGGTGGTCTTTTGCTGTAACCGGGAAGCCCTCATTCCCGTTCCAGAATATGCCGCGCAACATGAATGCCGCTCGCGGATGCATGGGAAAGGGAATGCGTGACGCCGGAGCAGTCGCCGATGACATACAGCCCGTCATATCGGGTCATCAGGTTCCGGTCAATCTCGACCTCCATGTTGTAGAACTTGACCTCGACGCCGTACAGCAGGGTATCGTCATTGGCCGTGCCGGGCGCGATCTTGTCGAGCGCATAGATCATCTCAATGATGCCGTCCAGAATCCGCTTCGGGATCACAAGGCTCAGATCGCCGGGCTGCGCCGAAAGCGTCGGGATCACATAGCTTTCCGCGATGCGCTGGGCATTGCTGCGCCTGCCGCGGGTCAGATCGCCGAAGCGCTGCACGATCACGCCGCCGCCGAGCATATTGGAGAGCCTTGCGATGCTCTCGCCGTAGCCGTTGCTGTCCTTGAACGGCTCGGAGAAATGCTTGCTGACAAGCAGCGCGAAGTTCGTGTTGTCGGTATGCAGGGCGGGGTCCTCATAGCTGTGCCCGTTGACCGTCACAATGCCGTTCGTGTTTTCATTGACCACGACACCGTGCGGATTCATGCAGAATGTGCGCACCAGATCCTCAAACTGCTTGGTGCGGTAGACGATCTTGCTCTCGTAGAGCTCGTCAGTCAGATGTGAGAACACCGCAGCCGGCAGCTCGACCCGCACGCCGATATCGACGCGGTTTGATTTCGTCGGGATTTCCAGCTCACCGCAGACGCGCTCCATCCACTTGCTGCCGCTTCTGCCGACGGAAATGATGCAGGTTTTCCCGCAAAACTCGTCCTCCTCCGTCCGGACAAGATATCCCCCGTCAGCGCGTTCAACCGTGCTGACATAGGTACGGAAATAGAAATCCACCTGATCTTTGAGCTCCTGATAGAGATTTTCGAGCACGATGTAGTTGATGTCCGTGCCGAGGTGCCGCACCTGCGCATCCAGCAGATGCAGGTCGTTCTCGAAGCACTTTTTCTTGATCGCGGTGTTGGCGGTCGAATAGAGCTTCGTGCCCTCGCCGCCGTGCGAGAGGTTGATCTGATCGACATAGCGCATCAGGTCGAGCGCCTCCTGCTTGCCGATGTACTCGTACAGCGTGCCGCCGAACTGGTTGGTGATGTTGTATTTGCCGTCGGAGAAGGCGCCCGCGCCGCCAAAGCCGTTCATGATCGCGCAGGTCTTGCAGTTGATGCAGCTTTTGATTTTTTTGCCGTCGATCGGACATTTGCGGCTTTGCAGCGGATTGCCGCATTCAAATACCGCAATTTTCAGCCCCTTGTTTGCCCGGCAGAGCTCGTATGCAGAGAAAATGCCGCCCGGCCCCGCGCCGACGATCAACACATCATATTCCTTTTTCATGTAAATCCCTCTTTTTTCTGAAATTGCAAAAAATAAAGGCAGGAGAGCAACCATTCTGCTTTCCTGCCTTGTGAAATCAGAGCTTGAGCATCTCAACGACCTTATCCCGGAGCCAGATCGTAGCCTCTGCGACGGGGACATTCTCCTTGAACGACTTATCGCGGGCAGAGATTTCGATGCAGCCGTTTGCCAGCGATTTCGGGCTGACGACCGCACGCAGCGGGATACCGAACAGGTCTGCATCCGCGAACATCGCGCCGGGGCGGATATCGCGGTCATCATACAGCACCTCGACGCCGAAGGAAAGCAGCTCGGCATAGAGGCGGTCGGCGGCCTCCTTGACAGCGGGATCATCGACACGGAGATTGCAGATCTCGACCTGCCACGGCGCAATGGTCATCGGCCAGATCGGGCCGTACTGGTCATGGCTCTCCTGGCAGACCGATGCGCAGAGTCTTCCGACGCCGATGCCGTAACAGCCCATGATCGGGGTCTTGCGCTCGCCGTTTTCATCGAGGTAGGTCATATTCATCGACTCGGTGTACTTCTTGCCGAGCTGGAAGATATTGCCGATCTCGATGCCCTTTTCGATCTGGATATGCGGTCTGCCGCACTCCGGGCAGACGGCGCCCGCAAAGGTCTTTGCCACATCGTGATAGTGAATCTCGCCGAGGTCGCGCGCGGCATTGAGGCCGGTGTAGTGCGCATCGACCTTGTTCGCGCCGCAGACCAGCGATTCGATGCCCTTGAGCGAGCGGTCATAGACAACTCTGATCTGGGACGGCAGCCCGACAGGGCCGATAAAGCCCGGCACGATGCCGCTCTCTTCGGGAATCTCGACAGCCGGATGAATCTCGAAGCCGAGATAATTCCGCAGCTTGGTCTCATTGACCTCCAGATCGCCGCGGATGAACACGATCACGAAGCTGTCATCCTCATTTTTCTGGTAAACCACAGCCTTTGCAAGCTGCTTTTCGTCCATTTTCAGGTAATTTTTGAGGTCCTCGATGGTCTTGGTGCCGGGTGTATAGACCTCGGTCAGCGGCTCGATCTCGCCCGGCTCATTCTCCACCGAAACGACCGCCGCCTCCATATTGGCGCGGTAGCCGCAGTCGCAGATCGCGAGCGTATCCTCGCCGACCTCGGTCAGCAGCATGAATTCATGCGAAATGCTGCCGCCCATCATGCCGGAATCGGACTGCACAGAGATGAAATCGCGGCAGCCGCAGCGGGTGAAAATGCGGTTATATGCCTCAAAAACACGGGCATAGTAGCGCTCCAGATCGGCCTGCGAGGTGTGGAAGGAATACGCATCCTTCATCGTGAATTCGCGGACGCGGATGAGGCCGCCTCTTGCGCGCGGCTCATCGCGGAACTTGGTCTGGATCTGATAGATCATAAACGGGAAATCCGCATAGGACTGTGCGGTATCGCGGGCGAGGTGAACGGCTGCCTCCTCGTGCGTCATGCCGAGCACCATCGGGTTGCCGGAGCGATCCTTCCAGCGCGCCATTTCGCTGCCGATGCTGGTGTAGCGCCCGGATTCCTCCCAGAGCGACGCCGGCATCACGACCGGGAACATGACCTCCTGCCCGTCAACCGCATCCATCTCCTCGCGGATGATCTGCTCGATCTTGCGCATAATACGCTTGGCGGGGGTATAGAGGGAGAAGATGCCGTTTGCCATATATTTCATGTAGCCGCCGCGCATCATCAGCGCGTGGCTTTCGATGACACAGTCCTTCGGCGCATTCTTGAAACGCTCACCCAGTAATTTTGAAACCTTCATTTTGAAATCGGAGCTCCTTTCTGCTTCGGCTGATTGCCGATCCTTCCAAACTCTATTATTGTACCATATTTTTATGGAAAATGCAAGTATTTTTTTCGCATGTTTCCGGCGCTGAGATGAAAGGGCTGTCCGCTGCCGTGGAGAAATCAAAACACATGTATTTCCGGCGCGTTTCGGTTCACAGTTGTGCAATTTGACGGAATTTCATGAAAGGCTTGACATTTCGGGGAAAATAGGGTATAATATCTAAGTCATGAGCGGCAGAGCTGCCGTTTCTGATCTATGGCTGCGTAGCTCAGCTGGCTAGAGCAATCGGTTCATACCCGATCGGTCACTGGTTCAAATCCTGTCGCAGCCATCCAAAGGCCCGTTGGTCAAGCGGCTAAGACGACGCCCTTTCACGGCGTAATCATGGGTTCGATTCCCGTACGGGTCATAAAAATGCGTTCAAATGACGTGTTTGCGTCATTTGGACGCATTTTTTGTTCTCCTGCGCGCCGCCGTGAGCTGAATCAAAATTTTCTTGCGGGTGTGATGAAAATATATTGACAATTCACAGAATCTGGTGTATAATAATACTATGTTTTATTGCGGAATCCGGAAAACGCCGTATAAATTGAACGAAAATGAGATGCGGCGGGCGCCGGTGCCCTGAATCTTTTTACATTTGGAGGACATTTGTCATGGCAGAAACAAGATTTTTGAAAACGGTACTCTTCGGCGGCTATGAACGCACCGGAGTCGAAAAGCGCTTTGAGTATCTCACGACACAGCTCTACAGCCTGAAGAACGAGCTGCGGGAAAATAAGCTGATGCTCGCGGAGCTGCGCAAGGGAACCGAGGCGGAAACTGCGGCAGAGGGCATCCTCGCGGGAGAGCGCGCCAAGCTCACGCAGGTTCAGGTGCAGCACGAGGCAATGTCCAAGAAGGTGAAGGTCGCGGAGGAGGATCTGCACGCAAAGGACGAGGAGATCCGGGAGCTGAAGGAAAAGCTCGCCGCCTTGCAGAAGGAGCTCGACGACAAGAACCGCCGGCTCATCGCCTATGAATCGGACAGCGACGCCTCTGCGCTGAGCGCGGTCTTTATCGAGGCGCAGAAATCTGCGAAGCTGCTGGTCGATAATGCCAAGCAGGAGGCGGAAACGCTCGAAAAGAACAGCCGCCGGCTCTCTGAGAATATCGTCGCAGATGCGAACAATTCCGCAAAGAAAATCATCTATGACGCAGAGGTGCAGAGCGCCGAGACACTGGCAAATGCCGAGAATCAGTCCGTGCAGATGGAGGCGGTCTCCGACAATCTCCGCGCATCGGTTCTGACGGATGTCGAAACGCTCAACAGTCAGGTGGCATCCATTCAGAAGATGCTGGAGGAATTCCAGCAGACCGGAATGAGCTCGCTCGCGGATTCCGCGAAGCTGCTCGCCGATGCGGAGCTGCGCCTGAAGGCGGGCGGCGTGCCGGTCTTCCGGGTACCCGAGCCGGTCGTGCCGCAGTTCCCGGAGGAGCCGATCTACGAGCCGGTCAGCTACGATTACGATGCAGAGCCCGAGGAGGAGGACGAGGCTGCGGCGCTGCAAAAGCAGCAGGATGACGCAGAGCTCGCAAGACTGCGCGAAATGGCGAATGCCATCGGCAGAGGAAAGAAACAGAAATCAGAGAAAAACGGGAAAGAAGAAAAGCAGGAAAAGGACAGCAGTGTTCCGGACCTCGCAGCGCTTGCTGCACAGGCCGCCGCACTGAAAGCAAAGACGAAATAACGCACATGCCGCATCAAAAATGGGGAATCAGAACACGCATGATCGGTGAGGAGAGTAACTATGAATGAATTGATTATTGTAAAGCCTGAAAAATGTGTCGGCTGTCACGCCTGCATCCGAACCTGCCCTGCACCCGAGGCGAACCGCGCCATTGTGCTGGACGGCGACAGAACCATTGTCACGGTTGATCCGCAGCGCTGTATTGCCTGCGGCGTCTGCGTCAAGACATGTCAGCACAGCGCCAGAGATTATATTGATGACACCGAGGAGGCAATGGCCGCAATCTCGCGGGAAAAGGTCATTATTATGGTCGATCCGGCAATCAAGACCGTGTTCCCGACCAGATGGAAGGGCATACTGGACTGGTTCCGCGGACAGGGATGTCTCATCTATGACGTCGCATTCGGCGCGGATATCTGCACATGGGCGCATCTGCGCGCACTGGAGCAGAATCCCGGCAATCACCTGATCACACAGCCCTGTTCCGCGATCGTCAACTACATCGAAATGTATCAGCCGAAGTTGCTGACGAATCTCTCCCGCATCCACAGCCCGGTCTGCTGCAATGCGATTTATGTTAAGCAGTATCTTCGCAGAACCGAGAAAATCGCGATGCTTTCACCTTGCGTTGCAAAAAAATTGGAATTTGAGGAAACTGGGCTGCTTGATTTCAATGTGACATTCCGGAAGCTGATGGAGTATTTCGACAAGAACGACATCCGGATTCCGGTCAGTCCCGTTGAAAACTACGAGTATAAATTCGATGATGAGCAGGGACAGTTCGGCAGTGTCTATTCGCGTCCGGGCGGGCTGCGAGACAATCTCTGGCTGCACAATCCTGAAATGAGCATTTTTACCTCGGAGGGCGTTCACAAGGTCTATTCCGAGCTGGAAATGTATGCTAAAATTCCGGAAAACAAGCATCCGGAGGTCTTTGACGTGCTTTCCTGCGAATTCGGCTGCAACGTCGGGCCGGGAACCGGCTCTGAACAGACGATGTTCGATGCGATGAACACGATGCGGGATGTTGAGCGAGAGGCGAAAAACCGCCGCAAAACAACCGGCGGCATGTTCCGCGGCGCCGGCGAGGACAAACTGTTCAAACGCTTTGATGAGGAGCTGAATCTTGCCGATTTCATCCGGACTTATAAGCCGGGCAAGCAGTCTCCGCTCCCGACCGATGCGGAGCTGGATCCGATCTTTGCGCAGCTCGGCAAGCATACGGAGGCAGACCGCAGCTATGACTGCCATGCCTGCGGCTATCAGTCCTGCCGCGAAATGGCGACCGCAATTTTCCGCGGACTCAACAGGCCGGAAAACTGCATCGTCCATGCAAAGTCGGTGCTGCTGGAGCGGCACAGCAAGCTGAGCGAGCAGCATGACCGCCTTGCGGAGATCACCGCGGAATGCCTGAGCCTCTCCGATCGCCTGAAGCACGATATCGACGAAATTACGGAAAATATGAGCACCATCGGCGATTCGACCAACGCCACGAAGGAGCGTGCAGAGGTCGTCAGCGACCTGCTGAGAAATGTTGTGGCATTTTGCAGCAGCCGCTCAACAATGGACACAGACAGCGTGCAGCAGCTTGTCGGCATTCTGGAGACGACCATTGATGCATTCGGCGTGCTCGATGACAATGTGACGGCGACAAACGAAAGCTCCGGCATGATTCACGCCTCGATCGCGGAGATCACCGGTCTGGTCGATGCGATCAACGAAACGCTGCAAACCAGTTCGGAGAACCAAAAGGAATACGAAGCGGTGTAATCCGGCAGCGGCAATACAATATCAAGAGCCCGAAGGCATCATGCTTTCGGGCTCTATTATTACAGAAACGGAAATGTTTTCAGCAGCACCAGCAGGAACACGATCAGGCAGACGGAAAAAATGTTGCCGAGCACGATCACGATCAGACTGTGCCGGTCATAGGCAATCAGCCGCTTTCCCCGGCGCGGAATCAGCAGAAAATACTCATCCTTCTGATAAATCCGCTTCCTGCCGACGCTTTCCGCCGGGAAAATACAGGCATACTCGCGCGCGCCGACCAGATACACGGCATGGTCAAAGCGCCCGGTATCGTCGATCCGGACAAAGCGCCCCCGCGCAGGCTTGAAAAACAGCAGAAACAGGTCTGTTCCGAAGAAAAACAGAATCACAAATGCGATCGTCAGCGCAATGCCGCCTAACAAAATCCCGATAAACAGATTGAGGATATTTTCGAGCGGAATGCCGACAAACAGCAGCATCAGAAAGATGACCGCGACCGAAACCACAGCTTCCAACAGCATATCCGGCACTCCTTAAAACGTATCGGCTTCCTCCGGGAGATACGGAACGACGCCGAGAATTTCAAATGCCTGCGCCTGCTGCCAGATCTGCGGATTGATCTGAATTTCAAAGCCCTCGCCCGGCGCAATCTGAATCTGTCTGGGGTCGAGCTTCGGCAGGCCGAAGCAGGCAAGCGCATTCGAGATGACGCCGCCGTGCGTCACCAGCGCCGCATACTGAATGTCCTCCTGCATCATCTCCAGCAGGATGCGGTGAAAGCCCTGATAGCTCCGGAGACAGAGCTCTGCGACGCTCTCTCCCTCCGGCGGCTTCGCGTCCATGCCGCCCTTGATCCATGCGCGGTAATCCGCATCCTCCAGCAGATCGGCGGCGCATTTCCCCTCAAATCTGCCGAAATGCAGCTCCTGAAACGCCTCTGCGATCACGATTTCCCGGTTCGGAAACAGGATTTCGGCGGATTCCGTGCAGCGGGAGAGCGGGCTGGAATACACCCGATCGACACGCGGATACACAAACCGGTCGAGCTTGTCATAGAGCTCGCTTCTGCCGGCATCGTTCAGCGGATAATCCGTTGTTCCGATATACATGCCCTTGTCATTGGCATCGGTTTTGCCGTGCCGGAGCAGGTAAATGTGATAATTCTTCATACTGAAAATAATCCTTTCTGTTATATCTTTTCGGAATTCGTCGAACTGTACAAAATCAGGGAAGCATTTTTGTCAGGTTTTTTTGTCGAATTGGGCTTTACAAACTATACTATTTGTTATATAATTGAGAGGTATAGCGCATATCCGCAAAAAACAAAGGGGGTTCCTGAGAAATGAACGACGATTTTCCGCGCATTATTACGCTTCAGCGAAAGGAGCGCAAAATCAGCCAAAAAAAGGCGGCAACCGATCTTGGCATCTCGCAGGCGCTGCTTTCCCATTACGAAAAGGGCATCCGGGAATGCGGGCTGGATTTTCTGGTCCGGATTGCCGATTACTATAATGTTTCCTGCGATTATCTGCTCGGCAGAACACCGGAGCCGGGCGGCAAGACCCTCACGCTGGAGGAGATTCCGGACGACGACGGCAACAACGAAATGCCCTCCAACGAGGCGATCCGCTTCTACCGCAAGATCATCAACAATTCGATCAGCCTGCTGTTCTCATTCTCGCAGCGCGCAAATTCCGTCACGCTGATCCGCGAGGTCTCCTCGTATCTAATGCTCTCGGTCTACAAGCTGTTCCGCATTATTTACAATGCCTGCCCGCACAATGACCAGAAGCTGTTCCGCGTCCCGAAGGTCGTCGCGAACGACAGCTCGAATGCGATCATTTCGCTGAATGAGTCGAATATCAAGGCGGCATCGAGCGGAATCGCGCTCGGCACGAACGATGCGGTGCAGAATGCGGAGAATCTCTATGTGACGACTGCGACGCTCTCAAAGGATTTTTCCGAATATGCGTCCTCTCTGCTGAATCTCATCAAGATCAGCGAGGACAGCATCGAAAAGACGCGGGATGAGCTCCAGCCGCCGAAAAAATCCTGATACGAAACGATTTTATTCATTATATCATATATTTCACGGAATTTCAACGGGAACAGAAAAAAATCCCGGCAGCAAAAGAAAGGTGTATGACACATGAAGAGACTGAACGGCATCACACTGCCGTTTCGGAAAATCACGGATATGAAACCGATCCAGCCGATCGGCACGCCGCGGTATGTCCGTCTGCCGATGCTGATGCACAAGGGCACGCCCTGTGTCCCTGCGGTCAGTGAGGGGGAGCATGTCGCGGTCGGGCAGGTGATCGGCAGAGCGGAGGATGCGCAGGCAGCGCCGATTCACGCGAGCGTTTCCGGCACGGTCACCGCCCTCACCGAGTTTACGGCGGAGGACGGGAGCGCTGTCCCCTGCGTGGAGATCCGCGCAGACCGCGATCAGGTTCTGAGCCCGGACTGCAAGCCGCCGAAGGCCGAAACCAAAGCGGAATTCATTGCCGCGGTGCAGGCATCGGGCGGCGTCGGCCTCAGCGGTGCGGGCGTCCCGACGGCACAGAAGCTCGCCGCCGCCGATTCCTTTGATATCCTGATCGTCAACGGCGCGGAATGCGACCCGGCACTCAGCGCAGACTGCCGCCTGATGACCGAAACGCCGCAGGATGTCCTCGACGGCATCTCATGGATTATGAAGATGCTGAAGATCAGGGAAGTCCGCATCGGCATCATGAAGGACAAAATCGCTGCGATCAAAACCATGTCTGACCTGTGCAGCACGCAGAAGGGCATCACGGTCTGCCCGCTGCCGGCGGTCTACCCGCAGGGCGCGGAGAAGGTCGTCGTGTTCCATACCTGCGGCAGAATCATCCCGGAGGATCAGACCGCTGCCGACCTGCATATTCTGGTGCTGAATGTCAGCACATGCGCGTTTATCGGGCAGTATATGCAGACGGGCATCCCGCTGATCGAGCGGACGGTCACGGTCACGGGCAGCGCGGTCCGGAAGCCCGGCAACTACCGCGTTCCGGTCGGGACACCGGTCATGAACGTGCTCGATGCCGCGGGCTGTGAGCTCGAAACGGTCAATATGCTCCTGAACGGCGGCATGATGATGGGAAGCTGCATCACCGACCTGAATGCGCCGGTTCTGCGGCAGCAAAACGGGCTGGTCGCGATGAAAAAATACCGGCCGCCGAAAAAAAGCCCCTGCATCCGCTGCGGAAGATGCATGCAGGTCTGCCCGATGGGGCTCATGCCCCTGAAGCTCGAGGAGGCATATGAAAAGCAGGATTTGCAGGCGCTCCGGAAGCTGCATGTGTCGCTCTGCATGAACTGCGGATGCTGCTCGTATATCTGTCCGGCGCACCGCCCGCTCGCGGCAACCAACCTGCTTGCGAAGGCGATCCTGCCGGAGAATGCGGAAGGAGAGCAGAAATGAAGAAATTTGTTGTGCATTCCGCGCCGCATACCAATGTGAAAACGAACACGCTCAGCATCATGGGCTGTGTCATTCTGGCGCTTCTGCCGACTGCGATCGCGGGCTGCGTCATGTATCAGCTTCCGGCAGTGTTTCTGCTCATGGCAACGACCGGCACCGCGTTCCTGACCGATCTGGTTGTCCGGGCGCTGTTCCGGCGGGACAGAACGGCTCCGGACGGCAGCGCCGCCGTGACCGGCCTGATTCTCGGCCTGAGCCTGCCGCCCTCGTTCCCGGTGCTCTGGGCGATCGCCGGCTCCGCCTTTGCTATTATCATCGTGAAGGAGCTGTTCGACGGCATCGGCAAAAACTTTGCAAACCCCGCCCTGACCGCCCGGATGCTGCTGATGGTGCTGTGCATGGAGCAGATGCACACCTGGACATTCCCGGACGGAACAGTCGATGCCGTCAGCGGTGCGACACCGCTTGTGCAGCAGGCAACGCTCTGGGATCTGTTTCTCGGCAACACCGCGGGCTGCATCGGCGAGACCTGCGCGGCGGCGATTCTGCTCGGCGGCATATATCTGTATCTTTCGGGCATCATATCCCCGGCTGCACCGCTTGCCTATCTCGGCAGCTTTGCTCTGCTGACATGGCTCGGCGGATATCCGGTTCTGCCGCAGCTTCTTTCGGGCTCGCTGCTGTTCTGCGCAGTCTTTGCGGCGACAGACTACACCACGACGCCGATCACGAAAACCGGCAAGGTGCTGTTCGGCATCGGCTGCGGCTGCATCACATACTTTGCCCGGCATTACGGCGGCTATGCGGAGGGTGCAGGCTTTGCGATTCTCATTATGAACCTGTTTGTTCCCCTGCTTGACCGCATTGCAGCACCCGGAGCCTTCGGTGCCGCTGCAAAGCGTGCAGGAAAATAAACCGCCGCAGCGGAATCTCAGAATGATGACAATTTGGTTACAGTTTGTCTAATTAGGGTTACAATTTTTCTAATTAGCGATTTTCTATTGACAAATTAGAACTTTTCTGATATACTGTCAGCAAGAGCTCCGCAGGAGACGGTCTCAGTCCCCCGCAGAGCGGAACCGCAAGCTGCCTGTACCCAATCAGAGGAGGTAATCAAATGAAAGAGATCAAATTCCAGATTCCGGATCAGCTCGCAGAAAAGTTTGAGCTGGCAGTTCAACTGACCGGAGACAACCGCGATCAGCTCGCGGAGCAGTTCGTCCGCGAGTACCTCGGCAGGGCACTGCGCTCCGCCGCGGAGGAATTCCGCAGCGACGAGCCGCAGGAGGAGCCCGGAAAAGCGGCGCCCCCGCCCCCGAAGCGTCCGGAGCCGATGCGCGGCGTGCCGAATCACGAGCGCCCGCCCCGCCCCGACCGTTTCGACGAAACCTTCGGGAAGGCAAACCACAAGATCCCGCGCTGGGCACACAGACCCCAGCAGAACAATCACAGAATTCTGCGCGCATTTCTGGAATTGCAGCAGGAAATGAAGCAGGTGACCCTCGATGCACTGAGACGCCGCTGCTCGGACCCCGTCGGCCATCCGAAAACCTTTGTCCCGCATTTTGACAACAATTTCGCGCAGATGAAGTTCGACAACGGCCATTCCCACGGAAAGGTCTTTGAGGAGCAGAACGGCATTATCCGCATCTGGGATCACATCGGCGATACCCTGCAAAGATACCGCGATTATTTTCTGTAACAGACGGAACGGTCCGCGCATCCGGCCATCTCTGCCCGTTCCGATCGGAAAGGAGTATTTTTCATGAAAGCGAAATATCTTCTTTGTGCGCTGATGCTGCCGGCATTCGCACTGACCGGCTGCGGGGAGCAGGTGGAGAAGCCGACTGACAGTGTCGCGGATTCCACTACCACGACCGCGGTCACAACCACCGAAGCGGAAACGACGACCGGGACGGAAACCACGACCGGACTGACCGAGACGACAGAGAGCACGACATCGGAGACGACTGTAACCACGACCTCCGCTCCGCCGCCCGAGGCGCCGGATACGCTGTTTACCGTCGCGCTCCCTGCCGATGTTCCGCCTGCCGAGGATGACGGCGAGGATCATGCAGACGATCCCTATCCGCTCTACTTCAACTATGTTTTCTCCGGCGATTCCGTTGCGATGCGGCTGACCGGCGGGAATTATCAGACGATTTCCTGCGATTTCAGCAAGACCATCGACGCGAACGGAAAGGTGAATTATCACCTCTATGACTGCAATTTTGACGGCGATCCCGATCTGCTTGTGCCCGTCAGCAAGGATGAAAACAAAGAGACCTATGTCATGTTCATCTGGAACAACAGCACAAAGAAATTCTATGAGACGCCGATCACTGCGGATAATCCGACATTCTCCGCGGAGAAGAAGCAGTACACGACAACCGGCACGCTCAGCTCCAAACAGAGCGTCATGGTGACCGGCTATCAATGGTCGGGCTCTGTGCCGTCGATCCGCTTCATTGTCTATGCGGATTATAAGACAAAGTCTCTGACCTATACAGACAATGTGACCGGCGATACGACCACAAAGGGCTATGATACTGCCGATGAGCTGACAGAGGCGCTGATTTCCTACCGCAAATAATCCGGAACCGGTCTGCTTCACGGCAGACCGGTTTTGTGTGAAAATTAAGAGAAACTTGCGGGATTGCACTTGTGATTCCGCATATTTTATGCTATACTGGTAAAAATAACACAGGAGGGCATGCATATGAAACTGAACAAGGCGATCGCTGCGGCAGCCTCCGGCTGTCTGCTTCTCACCGGCTGCGGCTCGAATGAGAGCAGTACGGCATCCTCATCCTCTGCACCGGCGGCAGAACCTTCCGGGCTGAGCATGGTCACGCTCGGCGATTCCATTTCCTACGGCTACGGGCTCAGCGACCCGACAACAGAGCGGTATTCCGCGCTCCTGACCGGCATGCTGGAGCAGAAGGACAGCCGCAAATGGAACGACTACAACTATGCGCTCAGCGGCGACGACAGCTCCGATCTGATTGAGCGGCTGCAAACCGGCAAGGCGCTCCGGCTGCCCTCTGCGGATGTGATCGTGGTCGAAATCGGCGCGAACAACCTGCTCGGCGTTCTGACCTCGTATATGTCCGAAACCGCAGAGGCAAACGGCATCGACCTCAATACGATCGACAGCATGACCGACGAGGAGCTCGATTCGCTGCAATCGGATATGATGGAGCAGCTTCAGGATACCGATGCGGTGATGGCGGAATTCGGAAAGCGCATCGACGAGAACCTCGAACGCCTGACCGCCGACCTCGAAACGATTTATTCGCTGCTGCGCGAAAAAAACAGCAGCGCGGAGATCTACTTCATGAACGTCTATAACCCGTTCCGCGGCATGTCGGATTATGTCATCGGCACCGAGGAGGAGATCGGGCAGGCGTTCGGCGACTATGCGCAGGATCAGATCGACCGCTGCAACAAGATCATTGCGGATTTCACCGCCGCACACAGCGATCTGCATTTTGTCGATATCGCGGCACCCTTCGCGGCAACCGATCCGGTTCCGATCATCGGCGCCGTCAGCGAGCAGATCACCGGCTCAGAGGAGGTTCAGTATGTGGATCCGCATCCGAATGCCGACGGGCAGAAGCTGATCGCGGACACGATGCTGAAGGCCATGCGGGGAGATGCCTGACGCATGGAACACCCCTACCGCACCGTAAACCGCTATCTTCAGAGCAAATACGGGCAGAAAATCCGGAAAATCTGCATTGACGGCGGCTTTACCTGCCCAAACCGCGACGGAACCTGCGGCGTCGGCGGCTGCACCTTCTGCGGAGAGCGCGGCGCCGGCGAGCAGCTCGATCCCGCGAAAACGATCCGTGAGCAGGCGGAGGCCGTGCTCAGCAAGGCCGCGCCGGATTCTGCATGGATCGTCTATTTTCAGAATTTTACGAATACCTATGCGCCGGCAGGCGAGCTGCGCAGGCGGTATGATGCCGCGCTGTTCGATGACCGCGTGAAGATTCTGGATATCGGCACAAGACCGGACTGCATTACCGGGGAGATTGCGGCGCTGCTCGCGGAATACAACGAAAAATACGAGGTCTGGGTCGAGCTCGGGCTGCAAACGGCCAATGATGCGACCGCAAAGGCGCTGAACCGCGGCTATGACCTTGCCTGCTTTCTCCGCGCCGTCAGGCTGCTGCACCGGTACGGGCTCCGCGTGATCGTGCATATGATCATCGGGCTGCCCGGCGAAACCAAAGAGGATGTGCTGCATACAGTTGAGGTTATCAACGCGCAGCAGGTGTTCGGCGTCAAAATTCACAGCCTGTTCGTCATGAAGGGCACCGCGCTTGCGGAGCAGTATCAAAGCGGCGCATTTACGCCGATTTCAATGCAGGAATACATTGACAGGGCAATCGCCGCGGTGACGCATCTCTCGCCGGAAATCATCATACACCGGCTGACCGGGAACTGCCTGCGGGAATACCTGCTCGCGCCGGACTGGATCATACAGCGCGACCTGATTCTGGTCACGATCGACCGGCGGATGCAGGCGAATAAACTGGTGCAGGGCAGCCTGTACCGGGATGACAGGGAAGGACATACCATGAACCGAATCAAAGCCGTGATTTTCGATCTCGACGGCACACTGCTCGATACGCTGACCGATCTCGCGAACAGCGTCAATCTTGCACTGACGCAGAACGGGTACTCTGCCCGCACGCGGGATGAGGTGCGGCAGTTCGTCGGGAACGGCATTGCAAAGCTCGTCGAGCGTGCGCTGCCCGGCGGCACCGGAAGCCCGGATTATGAGCGGGTTCTGGCCGATACCAGAGCGCTGTATGCACAAAAATGCCGCGAAAACACCGCGCCGTACAGCGGCATCCCGGCGCTGCTCGATGCGCTCCGCAGCAGGGGCTTGCAGCTCGCGGTCGTCTCCAATAAGCCCGATGCACAGGTCAAATCGCTGTGTCAGGAGCATTTCGGCGATTGGATCGCGGTTGCGATCGGCCAGCAGGAGGGCGTTCGGCTGAAGCCCGCGCCGGATTCGCTGCTGCACGCAATGGAGCTGCTGCACTGCGGGAAGGACGAAACAGTCTATGTCGGCGATTCCGATGTCGATATTCAGACCGCGGCAAACGCCGGAATCCCCTGTATCAGCGTATTGTGGGGCTTCCGCGACTACGCTCTGCTGAAGGAGGCAGGCGGCACGGTCTTTGTCAAATCGCCGGCTGAAATGACCGCGCTCTTTTAATTGTTTTTTGTTCATAGAGATGAATCAGCCCCGAAGTCATTGACTTTCGGCGGCTGATTTGCTATAATTAAGGCAATACCCAATGACGTTTTTCATGACCGACGGAAGGAGGAACCCTCTATGTGGAATCAGTCAACTGACGAATTGTTTTTATCTATGCGCGATGATGCCGTGTTCATTTTTCAGAAGGACAGCATGACGCTGCTCTGCCTGAATCCGGCTGCACAGAAGCTGATTCCGCAGGCGCAGGCGGGCGATGTCTATGCCGATCTGTTCCATGATGCCGCGATCGACCGCGTGCTCAGTCAGGCGGATGCCTCCGGCAGACTGGCCGTCCTGCCGCTGGAGCATGTCTCATGGTTTCCGGAAAATGCCGTTCTTCATGCGCTGCCGATGCAGTGGAGCGGGATTCCAGCGGTCGCGCTGACCATCGACCGGCGCGCCTACGGCCCCCCGCCCGAGGCGCTGCAAATGATGAAGGCCGTCCTGACCTCGGCATACTTCACCGCGCTGCGCGTCGATCTCGAAACCATGCGCGCCTCTGTCATCAGCGACAAGAACCCGCTGATGAACACACAGGCGAAATTCCCGTCGTTCCTCGATTATATCGCCCGCTATGCGGAGGCTGTGATCCATCCGGAGGACCGCGAGCAGTTCCTTGCGGCATTTTCCGTCGAGCAGCTTCACCTGTTCCTTGAGGCGAATACGACCCCGACCTGTACGGTCCGCCGGCTCTCGGACGAGGAATACCGCTGGGCGAGCTTCTCGCTGGCCGTCGTCAATGCCAATATCGTGCTGCTGCTCGGCAAGGACAGCAATGAGCAGCATTTGCAGCAGGAGCGCTCCGACCGCTATCAGTCCGAGCTGGAGGCGCTCTCGCTCCGCAACAGCTATATTCTCTCCAGCATCTCCGATATTTTCCGGCTGATGCTGCACATCGACCTCAAAACCGGCAAAACGGTCGTCTGCGCGATTCACAGTGACCTAAAGCCGTATTTTGCATTCGATAAGGTCTATCAGTTCGATGAACTCTCCGCTGAGCTGCTCCGGCATGTTCATCCGGAGGACAGGGCTGCCCTTCAGGAATTTGCATCGCTGAACCGCCTGCATCAGCTCGCCGCGGAATCGGAGGACAGACTGAGCTTTGAATACCGCAGAGTCGCGCCGCAGCAGGACCCGGACGTCAATCCGCGCTGGACGCGCTCGGTCTTCACCTTCGTGCAGTATGAGGATGAAATGCCGACCGAGGCGGTCTATGCCGTGCAGGATATTGATGCGCAAAAGCAGAAGGAGCTGAAGGCAAAGCGCAAGCGCGATGCCCTGACAAACCAGTTCCACACGCTGATTCAGAACCGGTTTATCTGGTTCATTGAAAGCGACTACCGGAAGCAGATCGCACGATGTTACCGGATCGCGAATCACCTCATTATGCCGCCGATGGAATGTCCCTTCGGACAGTTCTTTGAGCGGATCATCATGCCGCACTGCCACCCGGAGGACTATAAGCGCGTCGCCATGACGCTGCTGCCGCGTGCTGCGGAGGAGGCCTTCCGGAATGGGAAAACGCAGCTTACGGTCGATTACCGGACGAAAACCGATGCCGGCTGGCGCTATGCCCGCGCTGAGGTCTATATGCAGGAGGACAACGGCAGGCTCCGCGCCATGACCTATATCGCCGATATCGACGACGAGGTGCGCAGCCGCGACGAGCTGAACCGCGCCGAGCATGAGCAGCTTGTCCTGCGCCGGAAATTCGGCATGATGATCGAGGATTCCTTCCGCAAGGTCATCGAGGTCGATCTCGATTCCGATACGCTCTATCACTACGAGATCCGCGACAAGGAATATCTGCCTGTCCGGGATGAAATGCCGTTCAGCCGGTACTGTGCGGAATTCCCGGCAAAGCACATCCACCCGGAGCAGAGAAAGCAGTATGCCGCGCTGTTCTCGTATGAGCAGATTCTCATTGCCGCCAGAGCGAGAAAGGAGCAGATCAAGCACCTGTTCCTCGTCGATCCGGACGGAACCGGGACGTTTCTCTGGTGCAATATCTGCCTGCGCTTTTTCCGCGACGAAAACGGAAAAGCCTATATCATGAGCTATATCGAGGATGTCAACGACGAGATCTGCAAGCGCGATTCACAGCTCCATGAGCTGAAGGATACCAAAGCGCAGCTCCAGCAGAGCATCCGCGAAAAGGAGCGCTCCCGCATCCGCAAGGCGCATGTGTTCCTGAATATCGCCAGCAGCTTCCAGCTCTCGCTGAATCAGATCTATGCGACGCTCGATCGTCTTGAGCACGATCTGCCGCAGGAGATGAACAACAAAACGGATGTCCGCAAGGATTTCCGCTCGATGTTTACGGCATATGAGCGCCTTTCCGCGATGACGGAATGCGCGAAGGATATGCTGCTGCTCGAAAACAATCAGCTTCCGCTGATTCAGGAGCCGGTCAGCCTGCCGGTGCTGTTCCGGAAGCTGAAGCAGGATACCGCACAGATCTTCGGCGAAAAGAGCCTGAAAATTGCCGCATATACCAGCCATGTCACGCAGGAGCACATCCTCTGCGACCGGCAGCGGCTGACCTATCTGATCGACAATATCTTCGTCAATGTGATCCGTTCGCTGCCCTTTGGCTCCAGCATCACGCTCCAGCTCTCGCAGGCGGCGATCCCCGGCGAGGAGCGGAAGGCAATGTACGAGTTTTCGCTCATTACCAGCGGCGACAGCGTCTCGCAGGATATCCAGAGCGGGCTGCTCTCGCCGATACCGGACGACGATCCGCTGAAATCCATTGAGGATACGCTGATGCTGAACCAGTCGGGCTTCGATCAGCACAACACCTATCTGAGCAAGCGCCTGATCGCCCTGATGGACGGCACGCTGGAATTTGTCAAGCTCCCCGCGCACGCGACCGCAATTATGCTCCGGCTTCCGTTCTCGTTTATCCCGAATCAGGTGGTATTTCCGGTTCGGCGCACCTTCGGCAAGTCGGCGCTGGTCTGGGATTCCAACCAGACGACCGCGGGCGCGACAATGGAGATGCTGCGCGAGACCGGCATGCAGCTCGAATGGCAGGCGGATTTTGACCATGTCTGCGCCTATCTGAGCCTGCTGGAGAAGCAGAACAAAACCTGCGAGCTTCTGATGCTGCGGCAGTCTGACCTGAACCGGCAGAGCGGTGCGCCGCTGGAAAAGCTGCACGCGCTCGTCCCGGATACGCCGATCATGGTCATCGGCGACGCCCCGCAGAATCACGGAAATGCCAAGTCAAACGATGCGATCTATCTGACCACGCCGGTGTTCCGCTCCGGCCTCGCAGAAAAAATGCAGGCGATCTTCCATGCATCATAATCACAAGCAAGAGCCTCCGGGAAATTCCGGGGGCTCTTTTGGTTAAGGTGCTGTTTCAGTATGGGGCTTATTGCGGTGCTTTTGTGAGATGCTACAAAGTTCACCTTTTCTGATTCCATATAAATGCAAACGAGCGATTTTGTGCTATAATATAACTGTATATTCATTTGCTTGCAGGTTTCTTCCGAACCGGAAAGGACGTGAATCCGTGAAACGAATCAAACAACAGCGTAGAATGCGTGCCGGGCTCATCCGGCTTTGCCTGATGACAGCGTTCCTGATTCTGTTGCAGACTGCCGCACTGTGCGGGGGCACTGCCGCCTCTGCCGAGGATAGCAAGGCAGCTGGGCATACGGAAAAGGAGCTCGCGGTCGATCTGACCGGCACGGGTGACGGCTACTCCGCCGTGCTGTATGACAATTCAAACGGCCTGCCGACCTCCGAGGCAAACGCGATCGCCGAGACCGAGGAAGGCTTTATCTGGATCGGCAGCTACAGCGGCCTGATCCGGTACGACGGCAACACCTTCGAGCGGATGGATTCCACATCCGGTCTTGCCAGCGTGCTGAGCCTGTTTGTCGATTCGCGGAACCGGCTCTGGGTCGGCACCAATGACAGCGGCGCCGCAGTGATGGAAAACGGCACATTTACAATGCTCCGGAAGGCTGACGGGCTGACCTCGCTCTCCGTGCGCTCCATTACCGAGGACCCCGCCGGCACGATCTATCTCGGCACGACCGCAGGCCTTGCGCTCGTCGATGCCGACATGCACCTCGAAATGATGCAGGATCCGCAGATTCGGGATGAATATATCCGGATGCTCCGCATCTGCGGCGATACCGTTTACGGCGTCACGAAAAACGGCGCAGTTTTCGCTGTGCGCGACCGCGAGCTGCTCTGGTTCTATGATTCCTCCAAAACGCGCATCTCCGATATCCACGCGATCCTGCCCGACCCAGAGAATCCGGACTGCGCCTATGTCGGCAGTCAGGGCTCCGATCTGTACTATGTCCGGTTCAGCGGGAATGTGCCGATGCTCAAGAGAATCGACATTTCCCCCTGCAATTACATCAATGATATCGCCCTTGCCGGAGACCTGATCTGGCTCTGCACCGATACCGGAATCGGCTTTCTGACCGATGACAATTTCGTCTATATCCGGAATATTCCGATGAATACAGCGATCGAGGGCATGATGTCCGATTACCAGAGGAATCTGTGGTTTGTCTCCTCGCAGCAGGGCGTCATGAAAATAGTCCCCGACCAGTTTACGGATGTCTTTGACCGTTGTCGGCTTAGCCCGGAGGTCGTGTATTCCACCTGCATGTACGGTGACAAGCTGCTTGTCGGCACGAAGAATACCGGTCTGCTGGTTCTGGAGGATGGCAGCACCGCCGACTGCCTCCCGGTCACCGAATCGCGCAGTGCCTCCGGCAAGGTCTTTGGGGACACGAATCTCGTCGAGACGCTGAAGGACAGCAAAATTCGCTCAATCATCCGCGACAGTCAGAATCGACTGTGGTTTTCGACCTTCGGAGAGGAGGGGCTGCTGCGCTATGACAACGGCGCACTACTGCGCTTCACCGAAGCCGACGGCATGCCCTCGGAACGTGTCCGTGCGGTTTATGAATGCGTAGACGGCAGATTCCTCGCAGCCTGCACCGGCGGCGTCGCGGTCATTGAGGGTGACCGGGTCGTCGCAGTCCACGGGGAATCCGATAAGATCGCAAATACGGAGATTCTGACCGTCACGGAGGGCGTTGACGGTGCATACATCCTCGGCACGGACGGCGGCGGCATTTATGTCATCAACGGGCGTAAGGTCTCGCATTACGGCACGGATGACGGCCTGCTTTCCGATGTGGTCATGCGCATCAAGAAGGATGTCAAGCGCGACCTTTACTGGATCGTCACCAGCAATTCGCCCGCGTATATGACGGCGGATTATCAGATCACGACGGTCACGAATTTCCCGTACTCCAACAATTTCGATTTGTACGAAAACAGCCGGAATGAGATGTGGGTACTGAGCAGCAACGGCATCTATGTCGCAGACACCGATCAGCTTTTGCAGAATGAGGAGATTTCGTATCTGTTCTATAACGGCGACAACGGCATGCCCTGCATCTCGACCTCCAACTCTTACAGCGAGCTGACCGAAAACGGCGATCTCTACATCGCCGGCACAACCGGCATCGCGAAGGTCAATATTGAGATTCCGTTCGAGAATGTCAATGAGCTGAAGCTCGCTGTGCCGTTTCTCGAAGCGGACGGCAAGCCCCTCTACCCGGATACCAACGGCAAATTCACCGTCCCGGCATCGACAAAAAAGGTCACGATTTACAGCTATGTCTATAACTATTCGCTCATCAATCCGCAGGTCACCTACCGGCTGATCGGCTTCGATACCAAGCCGGTCACCGTCCTGCGCAGCGACCTCTCCGCGCAGGATTACACAAACCTGCACGGCGGCACCTACCGCTTTTATCTGGAAATTCAGGACCCGCACGGCATGAGCAAAAAGGAGCTCACCGTCACGATCGAAAAGCAGAAGCACCTTTATGAAATGTTCTGGGTGCGGTTCCTCATGATTCTCGCAGGCGCAGCAATCCTCGCCGTGCTGATCCGGCTCTATATCCGCCGCCGCACAGAGGCCGCCGAAAAGCGCAATGAGCAGCAGAAGCAGCTCACCCGCGAGATCGTTGAGGCCTTCTCGAAGGTCATTGATATGAAGGACCGCTACACAAACGGCCACTCCGCGAGAGTTGCGGAGTACACGGTCATGCTGAGCCGCGAGATGGGGCTTGATGAGGAAACGATCGAACAGTATTACTGTATCGCGCTGCTGCACGATATCGGCAAGATTGGCGTGCCGGCGGAGGTGCTCAACAAAAACGGCAAGCTAACCGACGACGAATTCCGCGTCATCAAATCGCACTCCGAGCTCGGCAGCAATGCTCTGAAGGATATCAGCATCATGCCGGAGCTCTCGATCGGCGCCGGCGCGCACCACGAGCGCCCGGACGGCAAGGGCTATCCGAACGGGCTCACAGAGGAGGAGATCCCGCTTGTCGCAAAGATCATCGCCGTCGCGGATACCTTCGATGCGATGTACTCCGACCGCCCCTACCGCAAGCGCATGAACTTCGACAAGGCGGTCTCGATCATCAAGGGAAGCAGCGGCACACAGCTTTCCTCCGAGGTCGTCGATGCCTTCCTGCGGCTTGTGGAGCAGGGCAGGATGCGCGCGGCCGATGACACCGGCGGCGGCACGACCGAGGATATCGACAACATCCGGAAGGCCGGTGCAGAGCCGTAATCCGCGGCGGATTGTGCTTGAAATCTGTGTTTTTTACAGTGAAACTTATCCGAAAATCTGGTATGATAGCATCAGATAGATATAAAAAATGGTCAAACATAAACTTTTTCTTTCAGGGGGGATCAAAAAAATTCTGAAAGGATAGTTTCTATGAAAAAACTCATCTCTGTTTTGACCGCAGTGTGTCTTCTGACACAGGCTGCCGCAGCCTTCCCGGTATCAGCAGCAGAGTATCTTCTGCATGCGGATTTTGAATCCGGACTGGACGGCTGGGGCGCCAGAGCAAGCGAAACCGTTGCAGCGACGACCTCTGCCTCCTTTGCCGGCACGGGCTCGGCAAGCATTTCCGGCAGAACTGCCGCATGGAACGGAATCTCACACAGCCTCAGCACCGACACCTTCAAGCCCGGCACTGCATACAGCTTCAGCGTTGAGGTCATGCAGAAGGCCACACCCGCTGCCGTAGATTTCAAATTCTTGCTTCAGTACAGCTCCGGCGGCACCACCGTGTATGACAGCATTGCAGAAAAGAGCGTGATCTCCGGATCGTGGACGGCGCTCACCAACACATCCTATACGATCCCGTCCGGCGCGACCAATCTGGTGCTCTACATCGAAACCGCGGAATCGACCTGCGATTTCTATGTCGATGAGATCGCCATTGCAGCAGACGGCGTCGCCATTACACCCGGCGGCGGAACCGAAATCAAAGCAAAGCGCGACGACGTCAATCAGGACGGACAGGTAAACGGCGCAGATGCTGCCGCATTGCAGAAATATCTGCTCGGCAATGATGTCACAGTCAACAAGAGCGGCGCAGACCTCGACGGAAATGATACGCTGAATGCAGCCGATCTTTCGCTGCTCAAGCGTCTGCTGATGGCTCCGCCCGCAGAAACAACCACAACCACACAGAGCTCAACCGTCATTGAAGACCCGCCCTCCGGCGAGCACCAGAATCCGAAGGAATATATGGCAAAAGTACGCGACAGCCTGACATGGGATGTTCCCGCCAATGTCAAGGCAAACAATACCGGCAGCATGCAGAAGATCACCTACCACTCCAATAAGGCAAACCGCGATAAGCCCGCGAATGTCTGGGTTCCGAAGGGCTATTCCGACTCTCAGAAATACTGTGTTCTGTATATGAACCACGGCGTCATGGGCAATGAGGATAATATGACATCCGACTGGAGCATCACGGAAATGGCATCGTACTTCATCGACAGCGGTGAGGTTCCGCCGTTCATCATCGTGTTCCCGCAGATGTATACCGATCCGGGCGCCGCAACACCGGGCTTCAACTTCAATATGGACATGATGGATCACTACGATGATTACTTCTATGATCTGACAGAGAGCCTCATGCCGTATATTGAGCAGCATTATTCTGTCAAGACCGGCAGGGAAAACACCGCGATCGCGGGCTTCTCGATGGGCGGCAGAGAGTCGCTGTACTGCACAATCTCGGCGCCGGATAAGTTCGGCTACTGTGCAGCCTCCAGCCCGGCTCCCGGCATCGTTCCCGCAAGCGACAACTTTATCTCCAATCATCTCGGCAGCTATATTCCGGGCACAAACCGGCGTATGCAGAACGGAGATTTCAAGATCTCTGACGATCAGCTCCCCTACCTGCTGATGATCGCAGGCGGTACCGCTGATACGGTCGTCGGCACCTTCCCGAAGGAGTATCACGAGCTCTTTACCGCAAACGGCACGGAGCATATCTGGAGAGAGGTTCCGGGCGCCGGTCACGACAACAGCGTCGGCACACCGCTGTTCTACAACTTCTTCCGCGCATTATTCAAGGCATAAGCAATCATAAACAATACAGCACAAAAGAGCCTCCTGCTTGACACAGGAGGCTCTCTTTGGTTTCACTGATTGCTCATCACAGCACTCTGAGATTCGAGTGAGGATTGCGCATCCGATCCATTGCCATCGCGACAACCGCATAGACAATGCCGGAGCCGACTGCCTGAATGCAGTTTCCGGGCACGGTGCCGAGGAACTGCGCCGTCCAGCCGCCGTACAGCACGACCGCGGTGATCCAGTATCCGATGACGGACACAATGCCGCAGACCACCATACCTGCGAACCGCCTAGCGCAAAGCCTGCGCTCCCCGCCGATCAGCGAGAAGGTCAGTGCGAGCAGCGCCTTGATGATAAAGGTCGGAATCGCGTACATCGGATAGCCCGAGAGCAGGTCTGCGAGCATGCCGCCGACTGCCGATGCCGAAACCGCATACGGCAGCGGAAGCACCGCAGCCGCCAGATAAATCACGGCGTCGCCGCAGTGAATATAGCCGTTGCCGACCGGAATATGCAGCGTCGCGGTCAGCAAGGCGGTCATCGCTGCAAACAGCCCGGCATAGACCATATGCAGCAGCTTTTCATTTTCTTTGGATTTGTTCATGGTAATTCCCTCCCAGCTTCCATAAAAGCGGCTCAAACAGCACACCCTCCGCAGCGGGGGTATTCTGCTGCAAGGTGTACTGTGTCACCTCGGATAAAAACATACCGGCTGTCTGAACGGCGGAATCCAGCCTTGCGCCGCCGGCCAGCGCACCGCAGAGCACCGATGCGAACAGGTCGCCGGTTCCGGAGAACAGGCACTCTGTCCGGTGAACGCGGGAAAACTCTGCCTTTCCGCCGGAATATGTGAGATTTGCGATCGCATTTTCCTGAATGATGCCGGTCATCACCGCGGCGCGGCACCCGAGCGTCATCAGCTTTTCCGCGAGCGAAACGGCCTCTGCACTGTGCAGCGCCTCCCCGCGATAGGGCGTATCGGTCAGCAGGCATGCCTCTGTGATATTCGGCGTGATGACATCCGCCTCCGCGACAAGCTGCCGCATCGCATTGCAGAGCGCCTCGGTGTAGGTGCTGTACCGCTTTCCGTCGTCGCCCATGACCGGGTCGAGCAGAATCCGGCAGTCCGGATTGATCGCCTTCTGCCGCCGGAAAAAGTCCCTGACCAGCTCGATCTGATCGACGGAGCCGAGAAATCCGCTGTAAATCCAGTCAAATTTCAGATCCTGCCAGCTTGCAAAGTAAGCCGCCATGCCGTCCGTCAGGTCGGTAAAGGTGAACTGCGGGAATCCGGTGTGCATGGAGAGCACAGCGGTCGGCGCGGGACATGCCTGCACACCCATGACAGAGAGCACCGGCAGCGCCGTGGTCAGAGAGCAGCGGCCGAAGCCGGACAGATCATTGATACAGGCGACACGCGGAACGGTTCGCACAGAGCCTCGCCTCCATTTCGGATCGGGATTGTTGTTCTGAAACATTATACCACGAATCCGCCGGAAAAGCAAGTGCTGACACAAAATCCGGGCGCTTCACCCTAATTAACTATATTCATATAGAAATTGTATGTATTATAGCACCGGTGTTTTGTAAAGTCAAGTGCGCATTTCGATTTTTGTCGTAATGCACAAAAACGCACTATCAAAAATGTGCATTTGAACGAAACGCCGAAAATTCATATTCTTCACAAAATGCTCACATTCCTGTGTTATACTCCATTCGTATCATTGTGCATCAATATGCGCGGAAAGGTTGTGTTATCTTGCTCGGACTCAAGGGAATTACGAAGAACTATCTGGCAGGAGACTCTGAGGTACAGGCGCTTAAGGGAATTGACATTCAGTTCCGGCAGAATGAATTTGTTGCGGTGCTCGGGCCCTCCGGCTGCGGCAAAACCACGCTGCTTAATATCATCGGCGGTCTCGACCGGTATACCTCCGGCGATATGACCATTGCCGAGAAATCGACGAAGGAATACAAGGACAAAAACTGGGACCACTACCGCAATCACACGATCGGCTTCGTCTTTCAGACCTATAATCTGATTCCGCACCAGACGGTGCTCTCCAATGTCGAGCTGGCGCTGACCCTTTCCGGCATTTCCAAGTCGGAGCGGCGCGAGCGCGCGAAGAAGATGCTGGAGCGCGTCGGGCTCGGCGACCAGATTCATAAGAAGCCGAACCAGATGTCCGGTGGCCAGATGCAGCGTGTCGCAATCGCGCGTGCGCTGATCAATGACCCGGAGATTCTGCTCGCAGACGAGCCGACCGGCGCGCTCGATACCGAGACCAGCGTGCAGATCATGGATCTGCTGAAGGAAATCGCAGAGGACCGGCTGGTCATTATGGTCACGCATAACCCGGAGCTCGCCGAGCAGTATGCAACGCGCATCATCCGTCTGCTGGACGGCAAGGTGCAGAGCGACTCGATGCCGTACTCCGAGGAGGAGGCGACCGCCGACCGAAAGGCGTTCCTCGAAAAGAAGCAGGCAGAAGAACAGGGCGGGAAAAAGAAAAAGGAAAAGCGCGTCTCCATGAGCCTGCCGACGGCGTTCTCGCTCTCGCTCAACAACCTCATGACCAAGAAAACGCGCACGCTGCTGACCTCCTTTGCCGGCAGCATCGGCATCATCGGCATCTCGCTGATTCTCTCGCTCTCTGACGGCTTCCAGACCTACATCGACACCGTGCAGGAGAATACGCTCTCCTCTTATCCGCTGACGATCCGGTCGCAGACGGTTGACCTCAGCGGCATGATCGAGAGCATGACCGGGCAGGATGATGAGAAAGACAAGCACGATCTCGACAAGGTCTATACCAGCAGCACCGCAATGGAAATGATGAACGCGATGGTTGCGGAGGTACAGGAGAACGACATGCCGGCCTTCAAGGCGTATCTGGAGGAGCATGCCGACGAGCTCTCTGACTACACCATCCAGTATCAGTACAATCTCACCCCGCAGATTTATCTTGCGGACACGAGCGAGGATGTTGTCGCGGTCAACCCGAATCCGCTGGTCGATGCGTACTATTCCATGCTCGGCTATGACATGAACAGCATGTCCTCCTCCTTCTCCGGCATCATGCAGATGAGCACGGACGGCATGGACGTCTGGACACTGCTCTATGACGACCAGCAGCTGCTCGATACGCAGTACGACGTCATCAGCGGCCACTGGCCGACCTCGATGGAGGAAGCGGTGCTGGTCGTCGATGAAAACAACGAGATCACCGACCTGACCATGTACGGCCTCGGCCTGCGGGATGCCTCTGAGATTTCCGATATGTTCACAAAGCTCATGGCGGGCGAGGAAATCGAGATCACCAGCGACAGCTTCGCCTATGAGGAACTCATGAACATGCAGTTCCGGCTGATTCTCAACACCGACCGCTATGAATTCGATGAAGCGGCAAACTGCTGGAAGGACCGCTCCCGCAGCGATGAATATATGGCGGAGAAGGTCAAGAACGGCGTGACGCTGCACATCAGCGGCATCGTCCGGCAGAAGCCCGGAACGGTCGCCGGCGCACTGCGCGCAGGCACGGTCTGCTATACCAATGAGCTGATCGAATATCTGCTGGAAGAAAACAATAAGGCAGAGATCGTCAAGCAGCAGACCGCAAAGCCGGAGATCGACGTCTTCACCGGGTTTGAGTTTGAGGATCACGACGATGTGACGATTGACGATGTATACGCTTATATCGACAATCTGAGTGAGGAGCAGTTCGCACAGCTTCAGGCGAATTTCACCCGCTTCTACGGCAATACCTTCAACGGCGAGGATATCGCAGAGGTGCTCGCGGATATGAGCGACGAGGAGCTGGTCGCAGCCGTTGCGCCGACAATGCTCGGCGAGATCACGCTCGATGACGCAAAGGCATTTGCGGCAACGGAGCAGGGACAGGGCGCCCTGCTGGCGGCACTCTCACAGCAGCTCGGCGTCGAGCCCGACCCGGCCATGCTGGAGAATCTCGATGACGAAACACTGCTGGCGCTGTATACCGGCATTGCGCAGTCACAGCTCACTGCGGATGCGATCCGGGAGCAGATCGGCCAGATGAGCGATGAGCAGCTCGATGCCCTCGCGCAGTCCTTCAATCCCGCAAAGGATATCGAAAGCCTCAAGAATGCAATGGCTTCAATGGACGAAAACACGCTGCTGACCATTTTCAAGGAGCAGATTCTCGCACAGTCCACCGACAACACCTATGAGGGCAACCTCCAGAAGCTCGGCCAGCGCGACCCCGACGATCCCTTCGCGATCTACATCTATTCGCCGAGCTTTGAGGCGAAGGAGCATTTCGAGGACTTCGTGACAAAATACAACAACGAGCAGATCGCCGCCGGCAATGAAAACGCGGTGATCGAATACACCGATTACATCGGCCTGCTGCTGAATTCCGTCACGAAAATCATCAACATGGTCTCCTATGTGCTGATCGGCTTCGTTTCGATCTCGCTGGTGGTTTCGTCCATCATGATCGGCATTATCACCTACATTTCCGTTCTCGAGCGCACGAAGGAGATCGGTATTCTCCGCTCGATCGGCGCCTCGAAGCGCGATATCAGCCGCGTGTTCAATGCGGAAACCTTTATCGTCGGCCTGATCGCCGGTGTGCTCGGCGTCGTGATTACGATGCTGCTGGATATTCCGATCAATATGATCATCGAGCACGCATCCGGCGTCCCGGATATTGCGTTCCTGCGCCTGAAATATGCGCTGATTCTGATTACGATTTCGATTCTGCTGACGCTGATCGCGGGTATCATCCCCTCGAAGCTCGCAGCAAAGAAGGATCCGGTCATCGCACTGCGCACGGAATAAATGAAGCGCAAGAGCCTCCTGTTGATGCAGGAGGCTCAGCTTATCGGCAAACGGTACAGAAAGGACAGTATTATGCAGTATCTTCCGAATGACCCCGTCCGGCTGACGGATGACAAAACCGCGATTCTGGCGATCGACCAGCGCGCCCTGCCAAGTGAAACAAAGTATCTGGAACTGCGCAATGCCGCGGCTGTCGCGGAGGCGATCCGGACACTGGCGGTTCGCGGCGCACCCTGCATCGGAATCTGCGCGGCATACGGCGTCTATGTCGCTGCCTGCGCACATATGCAGGAGGAAAAGAATACATTTTCGGCGCATCTTGATGCAGACGCCGCCGTGATCGCGTCTGCGCGCCCGACCGCAGTCAACCTGTCGTGGGCAGTGAACCGCATGCTGCAATGCAAGGGGCGGCACCTCGCGGAATCCCCCGCTGAGATCACAGAGGCACTGCGCACCGAGGCGGAGACGATTCACGCAGAGGACATCGACATGTGCCGGCGCATCGCCGAAAACGGGCTCAGGCTCCTGCCGGAAGGCAGCCGCGTCATCACGCACTGCAACGCCGGCGCCCTCGCGACCTCGCGGTACGGAACGGGGCTCGGCCCCCTGCTGCTCGGCGCCGAGCGCGGCATGACCTTCCATGCCTTTGTGGATGAGACCCGCCCGCTGCTTCAGGGCGCGCGCCTCACGGCCTATGAGCTGCACCGCGCCGGCATCGACACGACGCTGATGTGCGACAATATGGCGTCCTATCTCATGGCGCAGGGCGGCATCACGGCGTGTATGGTCGGCTGCGACCGTGTCGCGGCAAACGGCGATACCGCAAATAAAATCGGAACCTCCGGGCTGGCGGTGCTCGCGCAGCATTACGGCGTTCCGTTTTATGTATTCTGCCCCTCGCCGACAATCGACCGGAGCTGCAAAACCGGCGCGGATATCCGCATTGAGCAGCGCGAAGGCGATGAGATCACGCATCTGCACTTTGCAAAGCCGGTCGCGCCTGCGGGAATCCGCTGCCTGAACCCCGCGTTTGACATTACCCCGGCGAGCCTGATTACGGCGATCATCACAGAAACCGGCATCCTGTATCCGCCTTTTGCGTTCTGAGGTAATGCGGTATCGCTTCGCGATGGATTGATAATGGGGTTTCCTCGCTTCGCTGTGTTGAGTTTGCGGTGCAAGATCATCGCGCAGCGATACCTCTGTCACTGTCTCCGCACAGCCATCCTGCGGATCATCTGCTGCAAGGGGGCGCTGTCTGCGGAAAGCCCGCGCAGCAGTGCGATCGCCTCCTCAGAATACCGCAGCGCGGCTTCCTCCGCGGCCTGCATGCCGAACAGAGAAACATAGGTCGTCTTGCGGTTCCGCGCATCGCTCCCGGGCGTCTCCGGCGCCTCTGCGCTGTCTATCATGTCGTCCCGGATCTGGAATGCGATCCCGACCCGAATGCCGGCCTGCTCCAGAATCGTCACATCTCCCTCATCCGCGCCTGCAAGAATCGCGCCGATCATGAGCGAGGCCGAGATCAGCGCCGCCGTTTTCTTCTCATAGAGCCCCAGCAGCTCGTCCGCAGTGAGCGCATCGCCGCTGTGTGCCGTGTCAAATGCCTGCCCACCGAGCATCCCGGAAACGCCGGATTTCTGCGCCAGGACATGCAGCGCTCTGCCCGCGCGCTCCGGATATTCTGCGTGCGCAAGGCAGGCGGCAGCGGTCTCAAAGGCGTGGTGCAGCAGCCCGTCTCCCGCAAGAATGCCCATGCATTCGCCGTATTTCCGCCATGTCGTCTCCCTGCCGCGCCGCACGGTATCGCCGTCGAGCGCCGGCAGATCGTCATGCACGAGCGAATAGGTGTGCAGCATCTCCATTGCCGCCATAAACGGCGCGGGGTTTTCCCCCTGCCCGCCGTACATCTCCCACGCAAGCAGCATCAGGCGCGGGCGGATGCGCTTGCCGCCGGTGAATACGCTGTACCGCATCGCCTCCGCGAGCTCCGCCTGCATCCCCTCCGACTCCGGCATATAGGCGCGGAGCATTGTCTCGATTTCCATGCTTTCTCTCCGTTCTGCGGTCTATTTCTTAAAATTACGGGTTTTCTTCACGATGGGATCACTCGCCCGGCCGTAAAAAATATCCTCTGCGTCATCCGGCTGAAACGGTCTGAAGATCAGCCGCTCTGTTTCCGATGTCAGTTTCATTCCGCTTCCTCCGATCCGAAACGGACGATTGCCGATCATTTCACACAGTATCATTATATCAAATTCCCTCTCATCCGTCAAGGCGCGGAGTTCACGATCACGTTTGGGCAAAGGGAGATTTGGCTCCCCGGCAATTCCCAATCGGACTTTTTCACCTGCTCCCATTGCGTTTTTCCTCTTTTTATGGTATAATAACGAGGAATCCATGCAAATCAAAGAACGGAGGATGATACAAATGAACCGTGCAGAAGCAATTATGAAGCAAACAGAAACGCAGCTCGGCGTCCCCGCAGCAGAGGCGGAGGTTCACGCGCTGCACAATGCGCTCGGCGAGGCGGTCTGCCGCGACATTCTGCCGCAGTGGGACGCATGTAGGGAGGCGCATCTCAGCACCCGCCGCGTGTGCTATTTTTCGATGGAATTTCTGATGGGCAGAGCGGTTTACAACAATCTCTACTGCCTGAATCTGCTGCAAGACACCGAAGCGGCATTTCAGAAGGCGGGCACCTCGCTCTCGGTCTTTGAGGAGATCGAGGATGCCGCGCTCGGTAACGGCGGCCTCGGCAGACTAGCCGCCTGCTTCCTTGACAGCGCCGCGACCTGCCGCCTGCCGGTTGACGGATACGGCATCCGCTACCGCTACGGCTTATTCAAGCAGGGCATCGAGAACGGCAGACAGACCGAAACCGGCGACGACTGGTCGCGCTTCGGCGATCCGTGGAGCATCCGCTGCGAGGCCGATGCGGTGGATGTGCATTACAGCGGGCAGACCGTCCGCGCCGTGCCGTATGACATGCCGGTGATCGGCTATGCGGCGGAGGGACAGGAGCCGCACATCGGCACGCTGCGCCTCTGGCAGGCTGAGCCTGTCTGCGCCTTCGATTTCAAGGCGTTCAACGATCAGCACTATCTCGATGCCGCAAAGGAGACCGTCGCCGCAGAGGACATCTCCCGCTGCCTCTACCCGAACGATGACACAAGAGAGGGCAAGGCGCTTCGCTTAAAGCAGCAGTATTTCTTCTGCGCGGCATCGCTTGCAGACTGCATCAAAAAGCACAAGGCGCACTTCGGCTCGCTCGATTCCCTCGCGGACAAGCTCGCCGTGCAGCTCAATGATACGCACCCGGTCATCTCGATCCCCGAGCTGATCCGCCTGCTCGGAAAAGAGGGCTATTCGTTCCGTCAGGCGCTTGAAACCGCGAAAAAGGTGTTCTCCTACACGAATCACACGATCATGCAGGAGGCGCTGGAGAAGTGGGATTGCAGCCTTGTGGAGGAGCTGCTGCCGGAGATTTATGCGATCATCCTGCAAATCTCCGAGGAGCTGCTGGAGGAGCTGTATGCAAAGGATCTCCCGCAGGAGCAGATCGAGGCAATGCGCATTGTCAAAAACGGTCAGGTTCATATGGCAAATCTCGCGATGTACGCGGGCGCGTATGTCAACGGTGTCGCGGAAATCCACACGGAGCTGCTGAAAACGACCGTGCTGAAGGACTGGTTCGCCTATGCGCCGGAGAAATTCCAGAACAAGACCAACGGCATCACGCAGCGCCGCTGGCTCGGGCTCTGCAACCCGGAGCTGACCGCCCTGCTGACAGAGCTGAGCGGCAATTCAGAATTCCTCACCGACCTCAGCAAATTGCAGCCGCTCTCAGCCTATGCTGAGGATGCCGGCGTCATGGCAAAATTCCACGCGATCAAGCAGACGAAAAAGCAGCAGCTTGCGGATTATATCGCAAAGACCGAGGGCGTCGTGCTCGACCCCGAAAGCTGCTTCGATATCCAGATCAAGCGCCTGCACGAATACAAGCGCCAGCTTCTGAACGCATTTTCGATTCTGTGGATTTATTTCGGCATCAAGGACGGCAGCATTCAGAATTTCCAGCCGACAACCTTCCTGTTCGGTGCGAAATCCGCGCCGGGCTACCGCCGCGCAAAGGCGATCATCAAGTATATCAACGAAATCGCAAAGCTGATCGACAGCGACCCGGATGTGCGCGGGCTTATCAAGGTGCATTTTGTACGCAATTACAATGTTTCCTATGCGGAGAAGCTCGTCGCGGCATGTGATATCTCCGAGCAGATTTCGACTGCCGGAACCGAGGCATCCGGCACCGGCAATATGAAAATGATGCTGAACGGCGCCGTGACGCTCGGCACGATGGACGGCGCGAATATTGAGATCGTGCAGGCGGCCGGCATCGAAAACAACTATATTTTCGGCGCAACCGTCGAGGAAATCGAGGCGCTGGAGCATTATTGCAGCCGCACGGTCATGGCAAAGGATCCGCGCATCGCGCGCGTCGTGAAAACGCTGATCGACGGGACGGTGTCCGATGACGGCACCGGAGAATTCCGCGAGCTGTATTTCGCGCTGCTCGACGGCGCAAGCTGGCATCAGCCCGACCACTATTATCTGCTGCTTGACCTCCCCTCCTACGCCGAGACCAAGCTCCGCGCGCTGGCGGATTACCGGGACACTGCGGCATTTTCCGCAAAGCAGTGGCGCAATACCTGCGCAGCGGGGCCGTTCAGCTCCGACCGCACGATCCGGCAGTATGCAGAGGAATGCTGGCATATTTCCGAGGCTCAACAGCGACGCAATTCCGGAGATTCTGGCCAATTATTATGATGAGAACGACCCCTATCGGATGCACTGGCGGCTCTATACCTGCACATCCGAGCAGGTCAGGCAGGTCATGGACGCGGGCAGCACCTGCTCATTCAGCGGGACGCTCGCCGGGCACGGCGAATTCGTCCTTTACTGGGATTCCGGCACGAATTACATGACGGTTCAGGTCTGCCGGCTGCTCGATAACGGCACAAAGATGGATGTGACCGTCATCGGGGCGGGCATGCAGCAGGGAACGGCTGTCGGCGTAAAGGACGGCGTTTCGATCTCCTATGATGAGGCGTCGGCTGAATGCTTCCGCTATCTGGATGATGCGAAATATCCCGATTCGCAGTTTGATTCTGTGGATCAGCTCGCCGAAAAGCTCAAAACCCTTTGACAAAAAAGCCACTCCGGTTTTGGAGTGGCTTTCTTCTGATATTGCATAAAAATACGCTCCCGCGCAAGACTGCATGGGAGCGCATCTGGCGGACAATGCCGCTGGTGGGCCATCAGGGACTCGAACCCGGGACCAACCGGTTATGAGCCGGGGGCTCTGACCAACTGAGCTAATGGCCCAGATACATATAACAAAACCCAGAGAACGAATCTCTGGGTTGTGCCGGCATTGATCTATCTTCCCGGGTCGTCTCCAACCAAGTATTTTCGACGCGAATGAGCTTAACTTCCGTGTTCGGAATGGGAACGGGTGGAACCTCATTGCCATTAACACCG
>JAFUAD010000059.1 GCA_017460835.1 Oscillospiraceae bacterium | reverse complement strand
CGCAAGCCCCATGATGAGCTGAATCCCCGCGTCGATCAGCAGGTCAATGTTGTCAATCAGCGTATCCACAATCTGCAAAACCACATCGACGATTGTCGGGATCAGCGTCGGGAGCGCCTGTGCAATGCCAAGCGCGAGCTGCGTGAGAAGCTGTAAGCCGACCTCCACGATCTGCGGCAGGATCGAAAGAATCGCGTCAAGCAATATCGGCATAGAATCAGATATAATACGAAATATCGCCGGGAGCTGCCCGACCAATGCCGTCAGCACCTGCTGCACACCGGAGATCAGCGGCGGCAGGATTGCTTGCAGCAGTGTCGGGAGCTGCGATGCAAGTGCCGTGACAAGTTCCGTCGCAACAGAGATCACAGTCGGGAGCATCCCGCTGACATTGCCGATCAGTCCCTCCAGAATCGGCCCGAGTGCCGCAATTGCGCCGGAAAGCCCTCCGCTTTTGAATGCATCCGTCAGTGTCGAAATGCCGTCCGTGCCAAACTGTACAAATTCCCGCAGTGCAGGCGTGAGGGAATCGGACAGTGCAATCTTCGCGCCTTCCATTGCAGAGCCGAAAATCGTGATGTCGCCCTGCAAGTTGTCCAGCATGGTCTCCGCCTGTGCTCCTGCCGATCCTGCGGCATCTGCAAGTGCCTCCGCCCATTCATTGACCTTATCAGTCGATGTGACGGTCATTTTATTGAACGCCTGCAAGCCATTTGATGTGAAGATCGTGTTCTTGTAGGCGTTCGCTTCCTCGTCGCTCATATCAGCAAGCGCGGCATTCAGTTCATCTACAACGGCATTGAAATCGCGCGCCGTACCGGCTGAATCATATGCGCTGATACCGAGTTGTTTCATTGCTTTCTCGGCAGCAGCACTCGGTGTGTAGAGGTCGGCCATTGCGCGGTTCAGGGATGTTGTCGCCTGTGTTCCGGTAACACCCTGCTCTGCCATACGCAGCAGGGCAAGCGTCAGACCCTCCGCGTTCTGCCCGTAACTCGCCGCAGTCGCAGCACCGTCGCTCATTGCCTCGCCGAGCGCCTTGACATCGGTGTTTGCGAGTGTCGCGCCCTTTGCCATGAGATCAGTATAATACTGCGCATCTTTGGTGTCATCGGCAAAGCCCTTGACCGCGCCGGAGGTATATGCTGCCGCCTCTGCAAGCGAGAGACTGCCCGCAGCGGCAAGGCTCAGAACATCGTTGATCATGGAACAGGATTCCTCCGCGCTGTAACCGGACATTGCGAGGATGTTCAGACCCTCTGCGGCTTCGGTTGCGGAAAACGATGTTGCGGCACCCATCTCCTGCGCCTTGTTCCGAAGCATCTGCAAATTCTGCGATGCCTCGGAAGTTCTGTCGCTGAGCTGATCTGCGGTATAGCCGAGTGTCGCGCCGATCTTCGAGACCGATGCATCAAAGGTCATGCCGACTGAGACGGAGTCCTTTGCGAACTTCAGTGCGGCTGCTGATACGGCACCGATTGCAGCAAGTGATGCCTTCAACGCTGCCGCTGCCGCCTTTGCACTTACGGCCAGACCGTTTTTCAGCGCATTGCCGAGCTTATGCGTCTTGCCCTCGGTCTCCTGCTCGGTGTCGCCGAGATCATCAATTGTCTGATCGAGATGATCTGCCTCCTTTTCAGCATCGGAGAGCTTCCCCTTGTTGTCCTTCAGCTCGCCGGAAAGCGTTTTGATCTGCCCGGAAAGTGCCTGCGCTTCGTCGGAATCGGCGCCCTGTGCTGCGGCAACATCAACATATTTCGCTTTCAGCTCGCTGAGCTCCTTCTCCTGCTCGGATACGGTCTGCGTCAGCGTCTTGGTGTGAGATGCCGTGCCGTCCAGCTCAGACTGCATCGCTTTCTGCGCATCCTTCAGGGAATCCATACGCGATTCCGTGCGGACGAGCTCCTCCTGAAACGCGATGTACTGCTCGCGGGTGATTGTGCCGGATTCAAACTGCGCTTTGACCTGCTCCTGTGCCGCGCGCAGAATTTCCAGTTTTTGCGCGGTTGTCTCGACGGACTGTGCGAGAATCTGCTGCTTTTGTGCAACCAGCTCGGCATTGCCGGGGTCGAGCTTCAGGAGCTGATTGACAGTCTTCAAATCCTTGCCGAGCACTACAGACTGAGAGGTGACTGTTTTCAGCGCGGACTCAAGACCTTTGGTATCACCGGAAAGCTCGATTGTGATTCCCTTGATTGACCCGCTCATTCGCAGTCACCTCCCAATAAATTCTCGCAGCGCTTCAGTACCGCCTTGTATTCGCGGTACTTGTGCTCTTTGATCTCACCGGCGGCATAGCGCCGATCCATTTCCGGCTCCATCTCCTTCAGCACATGATACCGCTGCATTTCATCATGCACAACCTCTCCGTTCGCCCTCCGGATCATGCGGTCATGCTCTGCGCAGAAATTGAACAGCATCCCGGTGTCCCAATTATCAACCTCCGGCAGCGGAAACCCACGGCGCATCAGGTGCAAATAGAATTCCTCTGCACCGAGTAATGCGCCGCCGGATTCGCCGCTGCCGTTCAGCCGTTTTTTGCGTCAACCGACATTTCGCGCGAGAGCATCGGGGAGACCTTTGCCCAGACATCAAGAAATGCGAAGTCATCAAAGGTGTCGAGCCATTCGTCCACAGTATCGGGAATGTCCGGGTCGGCTTCCTTTGCCATGCAGTAGAGCATATCGTAGTACGGGTCAGAGTCGAACTGCGTGAGCGCTGCACTCAGCGCGAACACCTGCTGATCGGACAGTTCCTCATCTGCATCCTTCTTGCCGGTTTTCTTCTTGGTGTCAGGCTTTTTCTTGTCAACATCATAGCCCTCGGCTTTTGCAACCTCAGCAGCTTTGCGCTGCATCCGCGCAATTCTGTCCAGATCGGCAAACCACTCACGCCCGCACATCGCCTTGTACCGGCGCATCGTACCTCCGGTTTTCTTGAATCTGACATCGCGGCTGTCAATCGTTACGGTGATTTCCATGCTCTACCTCCTTACGATGCCGCGACCACAGTCACCGTGCAGGTGTCCGTGTAGGTCTGACCGTCAACGGTGATAGACGCAGTCACGACCGATTCACCGGCAGCAACACCGGTCACAGCGCCTGTCGCAGACACGGTCGCCTTTGCGGTCGTGCCGGATGTCCATGTAATTGCCGCATTGGACGGATTCTTGCTGATGATCGGGATATTCATCACGGAACCGACGGAAACGGTCATGGTCTTCTGAAGGCGGATATGATTGCCCGCAAGAGACGGCTCCGGCACAGAGCTGATCTTCGCCTTTGCCTTGATCTTGCGTTCGACACAGCCGCAGTCTTCACGCGGCACGGCGCTGATCGCATACTCCGGGAACATCGGGTCGAGTGCGCCGCCCTCGGAAGTCTTGCCGCTTTCAGACGGGCGCTGCGTAACATGGCAGTCATAGAACACGCGGGTCTGACCGACACCGTCCGTGGTGTCCTCGATAATCAGCAGTGCAAAATGCGGGTATTCGCCGGTGTTCGCATACTCCTCGACATACTGACCGTTGGGATCAACAACGCGATTCAGCCAGTCTTCGTCAATATCGTCGATCGCAGAAAGCAGTGTCAGTGCGATGTCATAGCCGGTGTTCTCCTCCTCGGAATACACTTCGACGCCGTCTGCGTAGATGGACGAAACCTCGCCCTTCGGTTCAGCGGTGTACTCACGACCGCCCGCTTCATTGTGGACAAGCCACTGCACATCGCCGTAGGACGGCTTGCCAGTGTTGTTGTCCACGCTGGTAATCATTGCGTAGCCGACGTTCTTGATCGAGCGCGGCAGCTTTGCTTTTGCAGCCATTTGGATAGCTCCTTTCTTAATCATCCGAAATCTGGAAATAGCGTCCGCGCGTGACCTTGTTCACAGTGAAATCGTAGTCGCCGTCCGGCAGCAAGGTAAAGCCGCCGTCCTCGTTTTCGATCGTGCCCTCATAGCCGATCTCTTCGTATTCTGCTCCGAATTGTGCCATAGTCAGTCTCCTTTCATCATTCAAACGGAAGTTTGCGGTTCTCCTGGATCATGCCGAACACCTGCGCCCATGCGCCGATCAGCACGCCCTGTACGAAGTCCGGCGGATAGCTTGCAATCGGCATATTTTCTGGGAAGTACCCGCGCATCCCGACTGCGAGCTGGATCTCGCTCTCGGTGACATTGTTCTGCCGCATCAGATCGGCGAGCGCAGGCGGGATGCCATCGGGGATTCCCACGCTTTCAATCGGCTGAAACTCATCCAGACTGCCGATGTCGAGCGAGGTATCCGCAGCTGGTTCGGGGGCGGATTTCTGCTGTACGGGTGCCGTCTGCTGAACCGGCGCAGAATTCGCACTTGTTGTCGGCTGCGGAATATTGGATGCAGGCACTGCCTGTCCGAAAATATGCGCGATCTGACCGAAGTCGAACGGCAGCTCCGGAGCGAGACCAAAGCGGTTCTTTGCATCCCAGCAGGGATTGTGCGCGGTATACATGATACGCTCACCGCCGCGCGCCTTCATCTTCTTGCCGTCCTTGTCGGCGGCAACTGCGAATGTCTTGTAGTTAGCGAAAAGAACCATGTCTGCCCATTCCTTGACCATTGCGCAGGAGTTGCACTTCGGGGAATTGATCAGCTTCAGCTCCCAGCGGTCGTATGCGCCCATCTCATCGGGCTGCTCGAACTTGCGGATCGCTGCGTGTGCGGTCAGCACAATGTGGATTCCGCGCTCCCATATGTCATTCAGCAGATTCAGGATGCGTCCCATCTCCTCATAGACATAGCTGTAACCCTTGCCGTAGCCGAAGTCCTCGATGCCGGTCTTGCCGTTCTTTGCACAGACTGCCGTGATGCAGAGCCGCTCCGCCCAGTCGATGGTGTCAATGACCAGTGTCTTGCAGCCGGGCGGATTGTCCTTGATCTCCGTAAGGAGCTGCATCAGCATCGCAAGGCTGGTCGGCGTTTCGGTGCGGGCGACATCCATGCGGGCGGTGCTGCCCTCGGTGTCGATGAACAGCGGGTCGGGGAACATGCTCGCAAAGGTCGATTTGCCGATACCCTCCGGACCGTACACGACCACCTTCAGGGGCTTCGGCTGAATGCCTCTTGTAATCTTCATCAGAATTCACCTGCTTTCCATGATTTCGGTTCTGTCTGTTCTTCCTTCTGCGGTGTGACGGAATACCCGTCCTCGATCAGGACACTGCATTCGCCGCCGGTGCTGACGCGCGTTGCGATTGCCTGCAAGCCCTCCGCTTCGAGCCACTTGCCGAAGGCGGTCAGGGTCTGCATGTCCATCTGTTCCAGCTTGTCGAGCAGGACAAAGCCGCAATTCGGATTGAGCTTGCGGACAATGGATGCCGCGACGATCATCTGATCCGCGCCGGACATATTATCCCATGCCTGCCCGTTGTAAATCAGCGCGCCGTTCTCGACGGATAGACCGGCAAGCGGCATTTGCGCACCGTCGAGCAGCTTATGCCGTGCTGCGCGTGCTGCATCCAGCTCCTCGGAAAGTGCGTCATACTGCCGCCGGAAGTCGTCTGCATCCAGCTCCGCTTTCTCGCGGTCGCAGTTTGCGCGAACCTTCGCATTGACGGTCTCGACCTCCCGCAGCTGTTCCTCCAGCTCCGCCGTGGATTCCATTGCAAGCACCTCCGGGGTCTTACTTGCGGCTTCTGCTTTCTCCTGCCACTGGGCGAGCTGTGCGCGGAGATCGGCGAGCGTCTGCTCGGTGCGTGCGATCTCGGCTGTGACATTCTGTATCGCAATGTCGATGCTCTGGATGTCACGCTGCCACTGCTGCCGCTGCCCGTTGCGGGCAAGAATCTCCTGCTGCTGTGCGATCAGCTCCGCCGCGCTCACCGGCTCCTTCGGCACATCGGTATAGAGCGGCATCTCCGCAGCATACTTCGTTTTCTGATCGGCGATGCGCCCAATCTCCAAGCGGCGGTTATAAAGCTGCTGCTCGTTCTGTTCCATCGTGTAGAGCTGTTCGCCGATGCCGATGATGCGGAGCAGGACATCCGCCTTCTTCTTGTCGGTCATCGCCATGAAAGCCGGGAGATCAAGCGCGAACTGCTCGACAAACTCATTGAGAAGCTGCTGTCCGCCCTTGCGTCCGTCCGGGTCGATGACCTTGAGCGCACTGTTCTTGCCGGAACGCTCGACGATCAGACCGTTCGAGAGCGTGATCCGCAGGTGAGGCGGAATCTCCGAACCCTCGCGCTGCGGCTGTGAGGGCTTGTAGCGGTCGCCGCCCAAAGCCCAGCAGATCGCATCGAGCACGCTGGTCTTGCCCTGCCGGTTGTTCCCACCAATCACCGTCAGACCGTTTTCCGCAGGCGCGATCTGCACCGCCTTGATGCGCTTGACGTTTTCCAGTTCAAGCGTGTGAATTTTTATCATTGACATTTTCACCCTTTCGTGTTACAATAGAAACGTAGACATATTTTGTTTGCAGCCGTGTCACTGGTGGCTCAGTGATGCGGCTTTTCTTATGCTCGCGTGATTTCGTTCGCAAAGCGGATAAATCGCTCAGGGCAGCCGGTGAAGATTTCTCCGTCATCCGTCATTTTCAGCCCGACGATCAGAGCGACACCGACCAGCGGCGCGTAATCTGCGATCATCATCGCCATCGGATTTTGCGGCAGACCTTTGAGCAGCCCCTCATCGTCGACCAGCATCATCGCATCGTCGCTGAGACGCACCGTGGCAAAGATATTGCCGAGATAGCTGTAAATGCTGTCGTTCTGCTGCTTGATGGTCTCGCCGGTGACCTCGACCGGCTGCATCGTGCCGTCGGTATCAATTTTCAGTGCTGTCATTCCGTACCTCCTCCACCCAGATTTCCAGCTCGCCGCGTTCCTTTGTCAGCTCGTGGATTTTCTCACGCAGTGCTTTGATTTTCACTTCCGCCGCGTTGCACTCATCGTCGATATCCGCAATCCGGTACAGCACCGCTTTGCGCACGACATCCGGCGGCGCGGCGGTATGCTCCTCAGTCATCACGACCGGCTGTGTGACCTGCTCAATCTGATTCGCCTCGGGTGCATCCTCAATGACCGGCTTGTCATCAGCGGCGTTCAGCGCATCGAGCATCTTCGGAACGCTGTTCATCTTTTTGATAATCAGGTTGACCGTTGCAGCAGACACTCTGAACTGCTTGGCAAGCTCTGCCTGTGATGTGCCGTCCTCTTTCCAGCGGCGGTAGATTTCCACCCGCTGTTCGTTGGTAAGTTTCTGCACTATAATAGCCTCCTGTTTTCTGATTTCGTATACACAGTCGCGGAAGTAATCCTGACCGATGTGCAGCTTTTTCATGATCTGCCCGTGCGGAGTCCCCCTTGTCGAGCAGCTCCTTGACGCGCTCCTCAAGCGGTGATAATGGGTAGCTGTCCCGTGGGATGATCGGCACCGGCTCTGTTGGGGTGCGGATACTCATTTACCCGTCGCCCCCATTCGCGGTTTCGGCTGATCATCGTGCATCTCATCCACAATGCGCAGCCCTGTGCGCACCCGGAATGTTGTTGTGGCAAGCATTTCCTGATATTTGCGCTCCGCAAGGAACTGCGCCTCATGCTTTGCGTGCTGCCGTGCTTCCTTCTCGGCATCGTCGATGACGGTCTTGCAGCTTGCGTAGATCATCAGCACGATTGCGAACATCGCTGCAAGCATCACGGCGCATCCTGCGACATACTGCCAGACGGGCATGATACCACCTCCCTCCGCTGTCTGATCTCCTCGGCTCTGCGGTTGATCTCCGCGCGAAGCTCCGACGGCGCGGAGAAATAGAACCGCTCCAGCTTTTCGGCAAGCTCACGGGCTTTCTGCTGACAGAGCTTGCCGGGATGCTCGTAGATGCTCACCGTCATTTCTGTGGACATATCGCAGCCTCCTTTCAGTCGCAATATGGCATCAGCTCGCCGTTCACGATCTCCCATTGCAGGGCACCGACATTAAAACGGATATAGTTCCAGTCGGATGATGCCCAGACCGGCTGTCGGGCAAATGTCTTGCTGACACGACATTCGTGATGCTTGTTCACCTCGTAGGTTGACACGGTCGTCACGATCTTGATATGCGCCATGTCGAATCGGCACTCCTGATGGATGCGGCGGATCGCATCCAGCTCCGACATCGGTGCGGTATCGTCTGCGAGAAGCTGATAGTCGTGCTCGGTCATGTTGGTGCCGATACCAGTCGCGGGATGCCATTCCAGCTCACGGTCGAGCTGCGCTTTGGTCTTTTCGAGCTGCTCCCGCAGGTGCGCGATCTCGCTGCGAGCATTCTTCAGCTCGATCTCGTGATTGCGGACTGCTCTCTCATACTCGGTATCTGCAAGCCTTGCAATCATGCCCGCCATGCCGTTCTTGTTCTCGACATATGCCTTGCACCATTCGTGCTTGTCGAGCGCGCTCTCTTCGTATGTGCGGTTGATGACCGTCCAGAGCAGCCAGCTCGGATGGATGCCGGTCAGGGTCTTGAATTCACTGATCATCATTGTGGGTGTCCTCCTTTTCATTCCTGCATCGGCAACAAGTTGTTCACATACGGCATCAGCTCCGGATGAAACATAACCCAGTCTGTAAATTCAACTCGTGCAAATGCAATCTCAGCCTTTTGCTGTGCGAATTTCGCTTCTGCATCTGCAAGGCGCGATTGCCGGAATCGCAACTCGCCGACCAGAACGGCAAGCCGTTTCTGCTCACGCTGTTCTGCTGTCATGGGCGTTCGCTGCGCTGTTGTCGCCGGAAGTCTCAGCATTTCTTTTGCGCGGAAGTAACACTCAACAAGTTCCTCGTACACTCGCCATGCCGTGTCGGTGTTGATGCTCTTTGCGTGAAGCAGTGCGCCGCGCTCTGTCCAGAGGTAGTAGCGGTTCACGTTCTTAGGAATCACGAGGTCGATTTTTTCTACTTCGCGTTTCAGTTGACGAAGCGAGTCGCCTGTCATGAGGAAGAAATGTTTTCCCTCGGCATAATGACGCTTATTATTGTTGTAGTTTTGCTTGATAGTGACCGCATCCGTGCCGTATGCCTCGGCAAGCTGCGCAGTGGTGAGAACGCGCTCCCCGGCACGTTCGATGACTTTGGGGACATTCATGCGGTTTCCTCCTTCCTAGTTTCCAGTTCGTTCAGCAGTGTCTCAACTGCTTCGCGGATGCGTTCATGCTTGCGCTGCATTCCCACCCCACTGAGAGCGGCAGAAAGCTCAGCTGTGTTGACATTCATTTCAGTCAGCTCTCTCACGCGCGGCAAGATTGCTGTCTGTGTCAGACCCAGCAGTGCAAGACGGGATTTGTACTGATTCGGCATTATTTTCACCTCGCTCTCTCTTGACAAATTTACTCAAGTATGATATACTGATAACAAGAAAATAAATAATCTTGCTACGGTAAGATTATAGCATGCATCGGTAAGAATGTCAAGCGCAAAATCTTACTCAAACAAGATTTCTGCTAGTTGCACAAATATTAGCACCACTTTTTGTGCATAATGTTGATGAGGAGGAATTGCTATGTTTTGGGAACGATTCACTTTGTTATGTAGCGAACGAAAAATGAAGCCCAATCGCGTGGCTGCTGAAATCGGAATATCATCTGCATCTGTAACGAAATGGAAAAGAGGCTCTATCCCTAACTCTGATAGCCTTGGGAAAATTGCTGAATACTTTTGTGTCAGTATTGATTATCTGCTAGGGAAAACGGAGCAGAAAATCGACGACAGAACATGGGACGAGTATGTCACAAAATTTGGAACGGAATTGAATTCTAGGTTTAATCATGATTTCGACTTGCTGAAACAGATTTTTCAAGAAATGCCCAGAGAAGATTTATTGATTCTGTGCGATAGCCTTATCCCTGCTATTAGGACGTTTGACCACACTGCAATCTTGAAGCTGAAAAACTATGCTGATGATTTGGCACAATTGCAAATGTTGAGAATCGAAAAAGACATTGAAGAAGAACAGCGCAAAAAAGAAAACCCGCCGACTGAATAAATCAGCCGACAGGCAATAAAAAATCCCGCCCGGCACTGCAATGCCGAACGGGATAGAGGAATGCGGTATACCCACAGCCCTACCAGCTAAAGTATACCACATTCCTCGCAAAAAATCAAGGAGGAATGTTGCATGAAAAAAGTCGCATTCTACGGGCGGTACAGCTCCGCCAATCAAACCGAACAGTCAATCGAGGGTCAGCGTCACGTTTGCGAGGACTACGCCGCGAAAAACGGGCTGCAAATTGTCGCCGAGTATATCGACCGCGCCCAGAGCGGCAAGACCGACAAACGGCAGCAGTTCCAGCAGATGATCTCGGACAGCGAGCGCGGAATGTTCAGCGGGATCCTCGTATACAAGCTCGACCGCTTTGCCCGCGACCGCTACGACAGCGCGATCTACAAGAAGAAGCTCCGCGAGCGCGGCATCTCTGTGATCTCCGCGACCGAGCCGATCACCGACACGCCGGAGGGTGTCATCATGGAGGCGCTGATCGAGGGCATGGACATGTATTACAGCATGGAGCTTGCCCGCAAGATGAACCGCGGCAAAGCGGAATCGGTGCGCAAGGGAAAGTTTGTCGGTACGATGCCGCCCATCGGATACAAGGTCGTTGACCACCGGCTCGTGATTGACGAACTGACCGCGCCGGTTGTGCAGGAGATTTTCCGGCGATACACGGCAGGCGAAACGCAGGGGCAGATAATCGCCGATCTGAACCGGCGCGGCATCCCGAACAATGCCGGTCGGGAATGGAGCGCATCCAATATTTCGGCATTGCTGAATAACAGGCTGTATACCGGCACATACGCTGTCAAAAACTGTGGAGAAGCACCCTGTCCGGCAATTATCGAGTCGGAAACATGGGAAACCGCGCAGAAGCTCAGAGAGGAGTCTGTCAAAATGAAACGCAGCCGCAAGAACGGATACAACTTTATTCTCACCGGCAAGCTGATGTGCGCACAGTGCGGCGCATCTATCAGCGGGCGCAGTATGCAGGGTGGGAGGTATCATTACTACTGCTGTAGAAACAACTGCACCGGCAGTATTCCCACTGAATCACTGCATGAGCGCGTCCGCATTGCGCTCGCCGAGTATCTCACTGAGGACAAGCTGGAAGAACTTGCGCAGGGTGCGTATGCCGAATACCAGAGTGAGCAGGTGGTCGATGAACGCCCGATCATCGAAAAGGAAATCGCCGACATTGACAAGCAGCTCCAGAACGCCGTACAAGCCATTTTGCGAGGGGTTGAACTCGACGCCCTGAACGATACCGTTGAATCGCTCAAATCCCGCAGAGAGGAACTGAGACAGCGTCTGAACGAGATTCCGGCAATGAAGCCGGAGCTGACCTATGACATGTTCCTCGCAATGCTTCAGATCATCGTGGACAAAGCAGCGGAGTCCGATGACCTCACTCAGCTTGTCGGCACCGTTGTGAATCGCATCATCATCGACGGCAAGGCGGAGCGCGTGATTATCTGCATCAATCTCACCAATGAGGACAACGAACCGCCGATGGATCAGATTATGTTTAGGTTAAAGGATGTTCATGCAGATCGACGAGGGAAATTTCAAGCTCACCGACAAGATGACCTATATCGAGAAATACCGGCAGGGCGGCAGCGGCATCGTGAGTGAGAGCGCCTACGGCACCGAGTATACGCTCAAGCAGCTTATGGAGTATTCGCTGAAATATTCCGATAATACGGCATATTATATGCTGGTCGATAAATTCGGCGCAAAGGGCTTCAATCAGATGACCGCAGACTGGGGACATGCGCGGATCAAGATCTCGGTCGAAAAGCGCTTCCCCTCGCTGACGGCATCGTTCATGCGCGCCGCGATGAAGAAAATGTATCTGAAGCGCGGCGACGGCGAATGCTGGGAGAATGCATGGAATGCGCTGGTGAATTCCGAGCGCAGCTACGCAAGGGATATCATCGGCGGAACCGGTGACATCGCCGTCAAATACGGCAGCATTGAGAAGCAGTATCATGAGACAATTCTGGTTGACGGAGATGCGCCGTATATTCTGGTGCTTCTCAGCGGTGCGGTGGATTATGACCCGGACGAGGATTTTGTGAAAAAGGTCATTGCAGATGCAAAGGAAATCGCCGATACATACAACGGCTCAAACTGATCGCGAAAAAAAGAGCAAGCCCTTTATACGGAGCTTGCTCTTTCATTTTGTAAAAAAGGTATCGCATGCTTCCGCTTCGTGAAACTGCGCATTTGCTTTGCAAACTGTTGGAATCCCATTATAAGTAAATGCTGGATGGTATGTACTTTTTATATTTCTTCTCATAATGGGATTCTTAAGGGACAGTGTCCCTTAAGCGGGGTTTGGGGCAGGGCCCCATTACAAATCCATCGGAGATACATCTACCGTAACCGTCGCGGTGACGGTGCGGCTGCGCGGGGACAGCAGCTCCTCCGGGCGCAGCGCAATATCCGGTTCGCCGTTTACATCAAAATACACCTGCCGGATGCGCGTATGCCGGCACGGATCGTAAAGCGGATCAGAGGCATAGGTGCCGCAGGATTGGGAATCGTGCGCAGAGGGGCGCGCATGATACACGATCAGCAGATTGCCGTTTTCATCGGTCACAAAGGAATTGTGCCCGGGGCCGGATTCCCCGCTGACATCGGCGCTGCTCAGCATCGGAACAGCATCCTTTGCCCAGCTCTCCGGGTTCATCAGATCGGCGTCCGCAGCGGCGGTCAGCTTGCCGACGCAGTATTCCGAGCCGGTTCCCGATGCCGAGAAGAATACATAAATCTTCCCGTTTTTCTTCAATACTGCCGCACCCTCATTGACGCGGTGATTGACCAGCTCCCATGCATATTCCGGCTTTGTCAGCAGAATCGGCCTGCTGATGAGCTTCCACGGCGCATCCGGCGCGATCTCCGCCATAAAGAGCGAGGAATCGCCCTTGATCTCCGCCCAGATCACATAATGATGCCCGGCATTTTCAAAATACGTCATATCCAGCGAGAAGCTGCGGAATGAGTCGGTGTCGCCGTCGCTCGCCTGCATCTGTCCGCATTCCTCCCACACGCCCGTGTACGGGTCGCCGCTGCACCGCAGCACATAGGGGCGGATCGCCCAGACATCCGTGCTCGCGCCCGCGGCAAAGAACAGATACCAGATGCCGTTGATGCGGTGCATTTCGGGCGCCCAGATGTGCTTTGCCATGATGCCGCTCGCGTGCGCCTGCCAGATCGTCTTTTCCTCTGCTGAGGCAAGCCCGCCGACGGTATTGCTCCGGCGGAGGATGATGCGGTCATAGCCCTTGTCTGCGCTGCCGTATGCGGGATAGGATGCGGTGAAATAATAGTAACCGTCGCCGCCGTCCACAATATACGGGTCTGCGCGCTCGGTAATAAACGGGTTCGGATAATCCGCCGCCTTCACGGTTCCGGAGACGGTATAGGTTCCCGGAGCCGCCGGATTCACCGCCGCAAGCTCCTGCGCATTCCATTCGACCGGAAGCTCCATTGTTCCGCCGTCACTGTATGTCGCCGTCACGGTCTCCGGCAGCACCGGCATTTTGCCGATGCCCGCCTGCACGGAAACCGGCTTCAGGCCGGTATTGTAGGTGTGCAGCGAATCGGAGGGGAATGCATTGACCAGCGCGGTATACTGCGCGCCGGTGATCGGGATGACATATCCGTGACGGGGCGTGAAATCAAAGCTGTAATCCGTGCGCGGAACGGTCGTGAAATGCTCCAGATCGGTCGTTTTCTGCATGACATAGTACCCGTTTCCGTATGCATCGGACATCAGCAGCCACTCATCCGAGCCGATGACGCGGTAGATATTCGGCCCCTCAACGCCCAGACTGCCCTCAGAGACCTGCACGCCCTCGGTATAGGGGCCGGAGGCATGCGCCGCCTTCGCGAGATAAATCCGCTTGTTGGTCTCATTTTTCCAGTACATATAGTAGGTGCCGTTTTCATAGATGATATCGGAGTCGATCGCATCATTTCCGTTCGCCGGTGCAAACAGCAGTGCCGGTGCCGTATCGAGCGTGCGGAGATCCCTGCTGTATGCATAGTACATGACCGTGCGGTCGTCCGTTCCGGGCACACGCGCCGCGAAATAGATCATATAGGCGCCCTTTTCCGGGTCATAGATCGCCTGCGGCGCCCATGCGCGGTCGCAGTTCATCATGTTCGGGTATTTGTTCGCTATTTCGATCAGCGATTCATCAAACCAGTGTACCAGATCGGTCGATTTCGCGCTGATGAGATTCCGGTTGCTGCTCCAGCCGAGCGAGGATTTCATATCGGTGGCGAGCAGATGATACAGGCCGTCCTCGCCGCGGAAGATATACGGGTCGCGGATGCACTCCGTCCCGACGCTCGACTGCCAGACGGCTCTGCCGCCGTTCAGCGCCGTGAAATGGTATCCGTCCAGGCTGACTGCATAGGAGAGCCGCTCCTGATCGGGATTGTTGCCGAGGAAATAGGCAAAGAGATAGGCAGAGGGCTCCTCCGTATACGGAATCTCGCAGTATGCATCGCCGAAGGAGGCGCCGCCGCCGAGCAGCAGACCTTGCAGGGCGCGGGCATCCGCAGCGCTGACAAAGCCGTCCCCGTTACAGTCGGCAGCAGCCGCCGACCAATCATCGAAGCCGTCCGAGAGGCCGCGCTTGAGCAGTGTCAGGTCGCATGCATCAAGCCCGCCGCTGAAGTCGAGATCGCCGCGCAGAAGCGTATAGCAATCCCCGGCAGGGCGGATATAAAATTTCTGTCCCTCGCCGCCCCAGTAATCCCACTGGTCAATGTTCGCGCCGTTCTCATAGCTGATGTCGTAGACATCGAGAACCGCGCTCTTGCTGCATTTTGCGCGGATATAATAGGCGTCGTCGGTTCGGTTCAGCGTGAAAAGCTGCGCGTCCGAGCCGGTGAATGCCGCAAGGGCGATGTTGCTGCCGTTCGTGCCGTCGCCGCCCTCGACGGTCATCGCAAGGCCGTCCTGCTCTGCGGAAAAGATCGCGCAGTAACCGCCGCCCTGCTCCTCGATGCGCCAGCGCTGCGCCGCACTGCCGCTCTGCTCCCACTGCATGACATTGCCGTCTTGCGACGCGGTCAGATACTTTCCGCTCAGCCGCACCATGATGGTGTAGTCCGCCCCGCTGAGAATCTGATTCTGCTGATCGGCGAAGTCCGCACGAATCTGCTGTGCCGAGGCAGGCACCGCCGGCTGCATCGTCAGCAGCACTGTCATCGCGGCGATCAGCGCCGGTATTTTTCTGTGCTTCATGTGATTTCCCCCATACTGTGTTTGGTTCCCCTGTTTCACGGAATTTGTCCTGTTTCTGTATTGTCGGGTTGCGCACGTTTTCGGTATCGGAACCGTGTGCGCTGTTTGTTTTACTTTACCATAATTCACCGGAAAAGTCAATGGAAAACGCAAATGTAGGTGTGGCATATCGGGGATTTTATGATTTCAGGAATAAAGTATCCGCTTCGCGGATGCTATTTTGGAATGGGGACCTCTATCGCAGGTCCCCAAGCCCGCCGAGCTCTTTGCACGCTAGGAGAGTTTCGCCCGTTGAGACGGGCGAGGGGGGGGGGG